>NZ_JBHZBH010000004.1:0-246721 GCF_042754765.1 Nonomuraea sp. NPDC059194
GCTCGATCAATGCCCATCGCTCATCGGATAAGTCGCTCGCGTACGGCTTGCGCTCACTCACCCGGCTATCCCAGCATATCCACGCCCACCAGCCACGCATAACGCTACAGATTCACTCGATCACACTGTGACATCGGGGGCTTCAGCTCGCAAACCGCCCTCTCAGGCCAGTTCGTCCGACTTCAGCCGAGTCAAGGTCAGTTCCGTGCGGTCCCACGCTGTCCTGGCCAGCCGAGCGGCATCTCGCCGCCCTCCAAGTCGCCGCCTCGCTTGGCGTCGTCGTCGGCCTGGTCTTCACCGGCCTCGGGCTCACCCAGGCGGCCCAGTCCCTCGAAGCGGCCCGCGAACAGCAGAAGATCGCCCGGCGCCAACCTGACCGAGGCCGACCTCACTGGCGCAGACCTGCGCGGTGCTGACTTGCGCGGGGCGAAAGGACTTCCGACCCGAGCAGAGCTCGCCAAGATCGCGAAGATCGATGCGACCACCAAGCTGGGCGAGTACACCAAGGCTCATGAAGGACCCCGAGGAGAATGGGGGCAACCGCGATCATCGCAATGACGACAGTTCCGAACCCCGGCATGTACAAGACAGAACCGCAATTATCTGCTAGATGATCTTCTGCTGGCCGCTGGCCAGCAGGTGGTGTTGCCCATGCGATCGCAAGAGCGACCGTCGCGGTGTCGTCGACCAGACCCATGTCCGGGCAGTCAAGATACGACCAGTGCCGGGGCCCCTATCTATCGCAGAACCCGAATACCTGGACGTATGTCAGTGCTGGGTACGTGTTTGGGGTGCCTGGGTCGGCGCGTCCCGGCACCACGGCGACCCGCATCTCGCGCCATTTTTCGCTGAGGATGTTCTCCCGGTGGCCCTCTTTGCTGCTCATCCAGAAGTCGAAGGCTTTCTGGGGTGTCACGCCGTCACGTCCTCCCCACGTATAGGTGTTCTCGTTGACTTCTCACTTCATGCAGCCGCGGTTGTAGTTGTATTCCTTCGCGCGGTCGGTCGGGTATGTCTCGGTCAGCGGGTTGTAGTGAGAGTCGCACCGGTTGGGATCCTTCGGGTAAGCGCGGCAGCCGGGGACCTGCTCTCTTGTCCCCCACCATCGCTGCTTGACCGCAGCCCTGGCGTGGTCGCTCGCCGCGCAGCCCAGTCCCAGCCGCCCTCCCAGGATCGCCAATGGTCGCTGGAGCGCTGACAACAGCCACCCGGCGGGGAATCCAGTCACCAGCCCGGCACGACGGGCAGGCCGCCGAAACCCCGCCTCGCCACACCCCGTATGATCTGCGGTCCGGCGCTTGGCGCTAACCCGGCCGGATAGTCCCGGACCCCGGACAGGGTTTTGTGCTTAGCGTTCAATCCTGGACGGATAGTCCCGACACCCCGAACTGGTTCCCGTCAGCTAAGCCATCTCCGACCTGGTCGCACGCCCTCACCTCTCCCGGCTCCTGTAGGTGGCCCGCAGGTCGATCAGCTTCTCCCTGGCCACCTCGTCCAAGGCCCGGCGCTGATCCTGGTCCTCCTCCCAGGTGGCCTCCGCGCACAAGACCCTGGCCGCCTCGTGCGGCTCGGCGTCGCGCACCACGTACCAGACGGTGTCGCCGCAGCCGCGCCTGTCGTGGTCGCGGCGCAGGACCGTCACGATGCCGGAGACGAGGATTTGCCTGGTCCACGGATTCCTGGCCAGAATCTGCCGATCCACCGTCAGCCCCTCGTCCATGAGCTCGCCGCCTAGCATGTCGTCCTCCCACCGCCATACGCGGCGGCTGACACCCGCCGGTACATAGAGGGCGCCACGGCCTTCGACGGGCACCGAGAACGTCTGCGTGCCGCCCCGGCACAACTCCTTGGCGATGCGCTCGCCATCGGCGTACTCGCGCAGCCGATCCTCGCCCAGATCGCGCCCGGACAACGAGCCCCGCCGCGCCTGCTCGGCGTAGTAGCGGTCGATCAGCGGATCCTTGAACCGCCCCGCACGCGTCTGCGGCGGGGTGCAGGAGGCCGGGGTGAGGTCCACGCCATCCTCGATGTCGACCCCGGACGCGCGCAGCAACTCGTGAACGGTGACGCCCGTCCCCTCCGCCTTGCGGCGCAACATGCGCAGCCAGCCGTCGAAGGTGTCCAGGTCCGGGTCCACGCGCAGCGACGCCCAGTCCGCCACCGCCGAGACCGGCACCGGCACCTCCCGCCGCGCCGGAGGTTGCACGAGCTGCTCGGGCTCGAGGTCGATCGAGTAGTACAGAACCCCGCGCGCAATGTAGGAGAACGGCGCCGCGTGCGTAATCGGGTCGAAGACATCCCTGATCGGCCAGAACCTCAGCAGCCACGCCTCCTCGCACTCACCTGTGGCATGCCCGTCGCCTGGCTCGGGTTCACGCAGGTACATGTCCACGCCGTACTCGAAATGCGGCGGCCCGATCAGGAAGTCATGCCCCCTGCCGTCCATCATCGCCACGATCGCGACCACACCGCTCTCCGCGACGAACGTCGCAGAACTGACCGGCGTCCACGAGGCGTCCGCGGCCCCCGGCTCGGCGTCCCAGGACTCCAGGCGCACGGCCGCGACGAAGTGGTAGATCTCGTCGGTGGGAGAGCCCCACTCCAGCAGGTCGGTGCCGTCCAGCCCGAACGTGTTGTACTCGACGTAGACCTCGTCGTCGAGCCTCCGCAGCAACTGTGCCATGTCAACGCCTTCGCCTTGTTGGTGATCATCCTGGCTTGGCGGAGTATGGCCCACCGTACTGACAATCCGAGGCGACGTGCACGTACGTCGCGCTGGCATCCGCGTCGTCCACGTAGGACAACGCGGCGGGCATGTCCCAGAAGACCATGGTCATGGCGGCCAGTTCGCCGATGAGGAAGGCGCCGCCGACGATGGCGATGGCCGTCCAGACAGCCTGCCGTGAGAGCTGATCAATGGGTCGGGTCTGTGTCGCGTTCAGCGAGATAGCCATCGAGGAGCTCGAAGAGCGCGTCGATGACGAGTTGCTCTTGATGAGGGGGCAAGTCCCAGCGGTCCCATCCCTCGGGAAGGGCGATGTGGCGAACCTGGCCTGACCAGCCGTGACTGCAGGTTTGACCGTGCTTGGCGACGAGCCAGTCCGTCCAGCCTTCCAGGCCTGGCCCACCGTGGCGTCGTGCGTGCTGGTCGTATCCATCGAGGAACGCTTCGAATCGATCGAGCCGGCCGCCCATCACGTACATGGGTAGCCGGGCTCTGACGTTGGCGAAATACTCGCGCTCGCTCATCTCGGTCAGACCCTTGATCACGGTTCATGCTCCCACTAGCAACGTGTCTCAGGACGTCCCGGCCGACGATACGAGCGGGATCATCTCTAAGCCGTCCAGGCATCGCGGGCGCACTCGACCGTGAACAGATACTCCTCGCGGTCGAACTCCAGCTCCGCCGACAACAGGTCTCGGTTCCAGCCGAGCGGCCCTACGAGATCACCCCGTTCACGAAGGTCGCGGTCCCCCACGAAGGCGCCGGCGCCGAACAGGATCGCGGTGGGCCAGGACTTGCCCTCCTTCAGGACCAGGGCGACCGCGATGGATGCGGCGCCGGCGGCCATGCCAAGGACCAGAGGGGCGCGGACGGTCAGCAGAGCCAAGGCGTTCTCCTCAGTGCTCACGCGAAGACGGCGGCGGGCCAGCGGCGGTCAGGTCATCGGCCCAAAACATGATCAATTCCTCGGCGGTGAACCGATCGAACGGAGGTGTGAGCGGGACGCGGCTGCTCGTCAACGCCCAGATCGTCACCAGCAGGGATGCCATCTCCTCTGAGGTGCAGGGGCAATCGGGGTGCCGGCAACCGCCGGGCAGCTCGCAGGTGCCCGTCCGAGTGGTCCGCGCGGTGGCGGGTGAGCTGGCCGGGCGGAGTGGAGCGTCGGGGGCGGCGAAGCACAGCATCGAGTGCCCTTCAAAAGGTCGGGGACGGCAGGGCGACGATCACGATGCCACCACCGGTGCGCCGCCGCCAGCAGTTCAAGCGTGGTCGAACGATGTCGAACGTAGTGCGCGGACGGGCGAAGGGCCGACGGAACCGGCCGGCATCGCGGCCGGGAGCCGGAAGCGTTCGACTCCGTCCGGCTCCGTTCGATGTACGTCGAGGCCGGCCTGATCATGCCGGACAGGCTGATGGTGTGGAGGCGAATCTATGGAGGATTTATTCGGACAAACTCGAATAGGTGATCCGCGCGCGGCTTGCCCCGTATCGGTGGCAACATGACTGCCGTCACGATTCGCTGATCCCCTCCAGTCACGGCGTGACCCCTCCTCCTATCCCGGATCACGAATCTGGCAACAGTGATGACTGAAGAGCACAGCGCTGCCTATTGCGCCTCTATCGACCAGCTCAACGAGCTGAGGGAACAGGCCGGTAACCCGTCCTTGTCCCACCTGCGCAAGCTGTCGCGGCGACCGCTGCCCAATGGCGAGGAAGGCCGCGAGCTCGCCCCCAGCACCACCCAAGAAATCCTCAGCGGAAAGCGGCGCCATCCCCCCTCCTGGGCCTGGGTGGTCTCCTTTGTCGTGGCCTGCCACGAGGCGGCCAGGAAGGGGAACCTGGACATCGGCCCGGTGGACGTGGAAACCTGGCGGTCCCGCTGGCTCCACACCCGAAACGCCGACCGGGCTGCTGCCACCCCAGACGGCCGGCGCGTCACCGCTCTTCCCGCGGGTGGTCCAGCCGCGATGGCACCCGCCGAGCTGCTGACCGTCAGCGAGACGATCCAGTGCTACCGCGAAACCCACGGCCGGATCGGCGCCCGCCTGGCTCGCCTGGCCTTGAACGGCGACGCTGAGGCATGCTTCCAACTGGCGCTGCTCACCCTGCTGCGCGGCTGGGGCCACGACGGCACAGAGTGGCTGCGCCGGGCCGTCGACGCCGGCCACGCTGGCGCGATGGCGCTGCAGGACAGCCGCGACCTGCGCGAAGAGGCCGCCGCCGTCGCTTACCAGTACGGCTGCACGCTGGAGGCAGACGGCACCATCAAGACCAGCATCGCCTCCTACTTCTACCGGCTGGCAGCCGAGATTGGCCACCCGCAAGCGGTCGCGAAGATCACCCCCAGGGACCCCCAGAAGCGTGCGGAGTCATCGGCCATGCCGCTGGCCGCACCGGTCACCGACGTCTTCGCCGACCGCTACCCCCCATTGCTGGACGACGTCTTCCCTGACTCGTTCTCCTACCAGCTCGGCACACCATGGCAGGAGACGCCGCCCATGATCAATTCCGGACCGGAGGATGACCACGGCGACTCACCCCCCAAGGGGGCAATGCAGCGCTCCGCTGAGAAACCCATGATCAGGCTGTAGCCAGGCGTCGATATCGCGCCGGATAAGTCGTCCTCTGGCGCCGATGCAGGGTGGCTGAGGAGATGTCGAATGAGCCGTCGACAGGGTGGGAGAACGAGGTCAGCGCGCTGGCCCGCCGCCTGGCCATGGTGGCGGGCGCGATCGGCAGCAACGCCCCGCGACCACCAGGCCGCCGACTGGCGGCATGCTGCCCGCACCATCTGAAGGCCGACGCCCCGATTCCCTGGCACGGTGCCGACCTGGACTTCACCGGCGTGACCTTCACCACTGACGTCGACGTCACCCACACGGTCTTTCCCGCCGGCACGGTCCGGTTCACCGGGGCGGAGTTCTCCGATGGCACGGTTGGGTTCGACGGGGCGGCGTTCTCCGGCGCTGTGGTCGGGGGTCGGCCCACATAAGCCCAAACCCACATTGGGATGATCTTGGATCGGGTAGAGGGAGGTGTTCGCGATGGTTGAGGTCGAGTGTTGCCACCGATAACGCCCTATTATCTGGGGCATCGTTGATCGCGACCTGCGGCGACGGTTCCGGGCCGCTACGCGAAGCGGCCCTGTTATCTGTGGCAAGGGGGAAGCGGTGGCCACCGTCGCGCAGCTGCCCGCCGGGAAGGCGCTCACCGTCCGCGGCGCCGCGGACGCCTTCCTGGACGCGCTCGGCAACCCGAACACGGTGCGGAACTACGCGATCGGGGTCGGCAAGACCGCCGAACGGGTCGGCGAGGGCCGGCCGCTCGGGCAGGTCGCGGATGACGAGATCGGCGAGGCCCTCGAAGCGCTGTGGGGCTCGACGGCGGTGAACACCTGGAACGCCCGCCGGGCGGCGGTGTTGTCCTGGCTCGCCTGGTTCGCCGAGCGCGGCTTCGACGGCCCGGAGGTGCCGGCCTGGGCCAAGCGCTTGACCCCGCCGGACTCCGAGACGCCGGCGCGCTCGAAGATGGCGATCGACCGACTGATCGCCCGCCGCGATGTGCACCTGCGGGAGAAGTGCTTCTACCGGATGCTGTACGAGACCGTGGCGCGGGCGGAAGAGATCCTGCCGCTGAATATCGAGGACCTGGACTTCGCTGGCCGCCGCGCGCTGGTGAAGGCCAAAGGCGCGCAGTCCAAGGCCCGCCGCCGCGGCCAGGCCCACGAGGATTTCGTGCTGGAGCCCGTGTACTGGGACGCCGGCACCGCCCGGCTGCTTCCGCGGCTGCTGAAGAACCGCACCCGCGGCCCGGTGTTCGTCACTCACCGCCGCCCTGGGCCGGGCAAGGTGGTCTCGTCGCGGGACGTGTGCCCGGATTCCGGGCTGGCCCGGCTGTCGTACGGCCAGGCCCGCGCCCTGCTGGACAAGCACACCGCGCTGCACGGGGCGGGCACAGGCTGGGATCTGCACGAGTTCCGGCACTCCGGTCTGACCCACCTCGGGGAGCAGGGGGCGAGCCTGCTGATGTTGATGGCCAAGTCGCGGCACAAGAAGGCAGAGAACGTCCGCCGCTACTTCAAGCCGTCGCCGGACGCCATCGCCGAACTCACCAGCCTGCTCGCACCCGGCGACACACGCCGAGGCGGCGGCACGTGACCGAGTCGGCCAACCCGTCGACCCTGTTCATCCCGACCGACCCGAAACCACCGAGCCCTGGAGTTGACATGGCTGACATGATCGTGCCCGACCCCGTCACGCGGGACATTCTCGCGGCCTTCGAAAACGTGCGCTACCAGCTGTTCGGGCGCCTGGAGGGCCTGACCGACGCCGAGTACCACTGGGAGCCGGTCGGCGACTGCATCGGCATCCGCCCCGGCGACGACGGCCTCTTCCGCGTCGCCACGCTCTTTCCGGAATCGAGTCCGGAGGCGCCGGACCCCGTCACGACGATCGCCTGGCGCATCTGGCACATCGGCAACCTCTGCCTGCGAGGCTACGTGATCTACCTCTTCGACGACGTTCCCGACTACGGCGACCGCGATGTGTGGCCGGGCACCGCCAAAGAGGGCATCCAGGCGCTCGCCGAGGACTGGGAGTACTTCATCTCCCGGATCGCAGCCCTCGGCGACAAGCGCCTGTTGGCGCCGATAGGCATGGGCCCCGGCGGTTGGGCCGATGAGACCTACCTGAAGCTCGCGCTGCACGCTCTGAAAGAGGTCACACATCACGGCGGCGAGATCGGCCTGCTGCGCGACCTGTACCTGCGCGAAGGCGTCTGATTTCGGCGGTGGGCGACCTTGTCCGGCGGCCGTGTGCCGCCAGACAACGGCCGGGGTCGGCGGCTATCTCCTTCCTCCCGGTCTACTCATCGGCCGCGTCTGGGTCACGCAGGGGCCTCATACCGCCGGGCAGATCGGGCAGCCGGAAGGAGTAGCGGCCCAGCACGTTGACGTGGTGGCGCACGAACGGCGAGAGCCGAGCGACGTCCGCGTCCCGTACCTCGAAGCCGTCCGCGCGAAGCTTCGTGAGCGCGGCGTCCATGTAGCGGGTGGAGAACAGCACCATCGCGTTGAGTACGAGTCCGAGGGCGCCGATCTGGTCTTCCATGCCGTCCTGGTAGCGCTGGTAGAGCTGCCCGCGGCGGCCGTGGAAGATCTTCCGGGCCAGGTCGTGGCGGCCCTCCTGAAGGTTGGCCTGGGTCTTGATCCGCCGCCGGTAGTCGGGCTCGTCGGCCAGGCGCAGGATGCGCAGGGACTTGGAGATCTGCCCGTAGTGGGCGATCGCGTCGCCGAGCTGGGTGGGGCTGCTGTCGCGGCTCAGCATGCGGATCACGTCGTGCGCGCGGACGGCGCCGGTGTGGATGGAGCCGATGATCCGCAGGATGTCCTCCCAGTGCCGCTCGATCTTCGCGAGGTTGATCCGGCCGCGGGCGACGTCGTTGAACGGCCCGTAGTCGGCCGTCTTGTGGGTACGCCACATCTTCTGATCCGGCAGGTCGGCCAGCTGAGGCGTGCAGCTGTAGCCGGCCAGGGTCAGCAGCCCGAACACGATGTCGCTGCAAGAGCCGGTGTCGGTGACGATCGATTCTGTACAAGATCACAGTTGAGGATCTGACGGTACGGCAGGCGCCAGCCGTACCAGCGCCCGCTCGTTTGGGGCTGGTGACACGATTCTTACCGGCACCCCATCAAAGACCCTCAACGGGCGAGGCGGCGAGGCCGGGAAAGCGAGGGCGCTGGCTCGTCCCGGCTGCCGGTATGGGAGCTGCCGTGGTGGCTGGCCTCGCATTCGCCTTCCTCCACGCTCCAGGCGAAGAAGCGGCCGCCGTCGCCACGGCGTCCGCGCCGCCGCCCGCACCCGATCCCCGGTACGGGTTCGCCACACGGATCGACCGCATGGCCTTTCGCGTCATTTCGCGGGAGTGGACCCAGACATCGGCCGGTGCCATCGAGTTGTGGTGGAACAACTCCTGTCCAGACGGCACCACCACATATTGGGTAGCGCTTCGGCCCGCGGGCGCGGCCGCGCGGTTCAACTGCAACTCCTGGCAGTACCACAAGTGGGCGAGCATGCCGGCGGGCACATACCACCTGGAGTTCTGGAAGGACCATGACGGCCGGTCCATCCGCGGCTCCGGCACGATGCAGGCCAGTGTGCCCGTCACCGTCCGCTCCAAGCCCGCTCCGGCCCAGAGCCCAACGGCGGGCTGATCAGCACATCACCGATACGCGGGCCCGGTGAGGCCAGCGGTGCGTCGCGTGGAAGACGCGGCGCCAAAACGCGCGCCATTTAAGAAGACCAAGTACGAGAGAAAAGGGCAGTCCCCTGATCGCCAACCGCACCCATGGAGGGATTGTGGCAGACCAGCTACGGGCAGTTCCTTCAAGCTCGTTAACGGTTCATGGCCAGGCGGCGGGCAGGGGCGCACGGCTCGCCGAGACGTTCACAGTGCTCTTCGAAGCCCGGCGGCAACCACTGACCCGACAGCAGGCGCGGGTGACGCTTGAAGTATGCCACCGCTGTCATACCGAAGATGAACGACGCCCACGGGGTGTGATACTCCAAGACCAGCCGTGACCCGTCATCCTTGCGCGTGACGATCTCCACGACGCCTTCGCCGGTCAGGTCAATGCCATCAATGTCCGAGAACCAGACGATCAGATCCGGCAGGCGGGGTCGCTCAAAGTGAACGCGACCGTTGGTGACCGTCAGCCTCCCCATGCCTAGATCCTTGTCCTTGCGGGCGTAGTACTTGCTCATCTCGTCGGTCATGGCCAGCCCGAACTGGGCGTATTTGATGTCATTCACACTGCTGATGCCGATCGCATCTCGGTAGGTGGCCCGCTCGTACGGCTGGGGAGCCTTCGACTTCAACCACCGCACCCTGGCCTGCTCTACGGCGACCAGGTTCTCCTCCTTCAACAGGGGGAACATGCACCCAAGCAAGGGGAGCTCTATACGGCCCGGCCACCCCAGCTTGTTCACTCCGATGATCTGACAGGTCTGCCATAACACAGCCTCGAACGGGTTGAACACGCTCCAGTTCACCATGACGATCATTAAAGCAGTCCAGAACGGCGATCCGGCGCCGTCACCGGTCCGAGGCCGTTATGGAGACCCGACAGTGCATCAATTCTGTCCGATCCCTCTCGGTAACGATCATGTAGCGTCCGCTCGGATGCGAGCTGCGGGCGGCTGAAATGGGGGGATGCCGTTACTTCCGCGTCGCCGTGACCGTCGTCCCGCCGTTGTGATCGCTGCTCCGCCGGTGATGCGTGTGCCGCGCCCGGCGACCTGGTGGATCATCCCCGTGATCGTGCTGGTCGGTGCTGCCGTGGGCGGCACCTTGTGGTGACTGCTGGCCGACCCGGCCCTGACCACCCCGACCCCCGGGTCGACTGGGGCCGGCACCGCGCGGGGGGAGATCTTGCGTACCGCGCTGGCCGCCGGCGCCGGTGTCGGGGCCGCCGTCACGCTGATGCTGGCGTTCCGGCGGCAGCGGCATCAGGAGATCGCCGCCGCGCATGCCACCCATGACGCCACCAAGCGGCGGGTGACCGAGCTGTACACCAAGGCCGCCGAGCAGCTCGGCAGCGACAAGGCCGCGGTCCGTCTGGCCGGGCTGCACGCGCTGGAGCGCCTGGCCCAGGACAACCGCGGCCACCGGCAGACGATCGTGAACGTGATCTGCGCCTACCTGCGCATGCCGTACGACCCGCCCGAGCCCGAGCCCGCCCCTGATCCCGAGCGGGAGCGCAAGGCCGCGCTGCGGGCGGCCCGGCGCCGCTACCAGGCCGCTCGCGCCGGTCGCGCCCTCCCGCTGAGCCCGCGCCACGGCAGGAGACCGATGATCGGGAGGGCGAGCTGCAGGTGCGGTTGACCGCCCAGCGCATCCTCAGCATTCACCTGCACGACGAGCGCCCCGCAGATCAGCGCTCCGCACTCCCGGCCGCACTGGCCTTCTGGGAGGGGATGGACTTAGACCTGACCGGCGCCACCCTCATCGACTTCAACCTGGCCGGCGGCCATGTCACCGACGCCATCCTCAACAAGGCGACCTTTACTGGGGACGCCCGGTTCAACAAGGTCGCCTTCACCGGGATCGCCATGTTCCGCAGGGCGGCCTTCAGCGGGGAAGCTTTCTTCAACGAGGCGACCTTCACCGAGGACGCATGGTTCAGCGAGGCGACTTTCACCGAGGACGCCTGGTTCAACGGGGCGACCTTCACCGCGGCCGCTCGGTTCGGAGAGGCGACCTTCACCAAGGACGCCTCGTTCCGCGGAGCTCGCATGGCCGCTCATGTGTGGCCGGACGGGTGGCGGCTGGAGACGGCGTCGGAGGAGGACGGTCGCCTGATCCGAGAGTAAGCGGACAGCGGCCCTGCCCGGGATGCCTGACCGAAGGCGGCGACAAGCCCAGCGGTGACGCCTTCGCTCTACACCCGACAGTGCAATTCTGTCCGGCCTCCTCCTCCCGAACGCGGCCCCAGCCCCAAGGTGAGCCGATCTTCGGACTTTCGAGAAGATCGTGTTCTCGGAAGCGGAGACGGCCACGGCTTCCGGGAACATGCATGGCTGAGAGGCGAAACCCCAGCTCGACACTTCCGAGAACAGGACCGCGTCGCTAGTTGGCGGCTGAGGACACGTTCGGGAGGAGGAGGCCTATGCGAGAGGTGTGAGACAGAAACCGGCGCTGACCTTCGTCGGTTCTGACGTAGATGGTGGGTTTCCGTCACCTCTGGGCACACGAACGTGCTCTCGATCACTCCACCACCTCTTCATAGCGTTCAGTGCATGGCCGAGGACGGAACGGGACGGGTGAGTGGTTACTGGAGGACACTCCCAGACGGGCGCCGAGTCTGGGTCAGACCGCATCGTCGTAGGCTCCCCAAGCCACCATCGCCCCCAGTTCTTGTTGCTGGTGGGAGTGGTGTGGTGGTGGTGATCGGGGTCCTGGTGCTGATCTTGTACGCCTGCTCACCAACCCCGCCCCCTGCCCCGCCAACGCCCACAATGCCTTCACAAGTGGACAGCCCTCCCCCCGAGCCCCCTCAACCACCCGAGCCCCCTGAGCCTCCGCCGCCGCCTCCAGATCCTCCTGGATGGCCGGCCGGTGGCTGAGCTGGGAATGAAAACATCGGTGACCGGTCGGAAGTGTCGAGTTCAGACGCACAGCGGCCAGCGTGATGGGGTCCCCGTAGTACTCGCCGAAAATCGGGCGGATATGGCTGACCAGCAAAGATCGGGTTTAGGTGCTGTCGCGGTTGCTGGTCATGCGGGCGGTGAGTTCGTCGGCGTTGGGTGTCCAGGTCCCTCGCTGGGCGTCGAGCCCGTCGAGGCGACGGTGGGTGCCTTCTTTGCTGGGCTTGAGGTAGCGCTGGAGGGTGCGGCGGTCTTCGTGGCCGGAGAGGTTCATCAGGTCGGCTTCGGTGGCGCCGTCCTCGCCGGCGTGGGTAAGTCGGGAATGGCGCAGGTCGTGCAGATTCCAGCCGTCGGTGGCGGCGCCGAGGTGGCGTTCGGCGGTGCGGTAGGTCATGCGTCGGCGGCGGCTGGCCGGGTCAACGTCACGTACGGGCGCGGTGCCGTCGTCAGGGGCGATGCGCGCGGACAGGAAGATCGGCCCGCGGGTGCGGCGGCCGAGGAGCTGGCCGAGCATCCGGGCGGTGCGGATGTCGTAGAGCAGCTCGTCGGCTTTGCAGCCTTTGCGGATGGTGCGTGCGCGGCGGTTAGCGCGGTCAAGGTCTTCGACGTTCAGGCGCAGGACTTCCTCGGCGCGGGCGGCGGTGGAGTAGAGCATCGCCCACAGCGTCCGGTCTTCCAGCGGGCGGCGTTTGTCGGCGATGAGCCGGTCGATCCGCTCGCGACTGCGGACGCGGGTGTCGTCCGGCCTGGGCTGGTGCTCTCGGTCCAGGCCGTGCAGTACCGCGGCCGGGTCTCCGATCCAGCCCTGGTCGTGGAAGTAGGCCAGGGCGGAGGCGACGGCAGCCCGCTTGGCGTTGAACGTCGACGGCGCCGCGCCGCCCCACGCGCCGCGGATGTTGGTGTGCAGCCGGTCTCGGCCGACGCTGGCGAGCTCACCGAGGTGCACGATCCCGGTGAACGCGGTCGGCAGGGCCGAGGTGTAGGCGCGCACGGTCTCCGGCGAGGTGATTCGGCCGGACCGGCCGCGTCGGCCAGCGAGGTGGCGCAGGAACGAGGCGAGCGCCTCGGCGGCCGGCACCCCTCCCGGCGTCTCCGCGTTGTCACGGTCGGGCACGGCGGTGAGGTGCCGGTCTGTCGCCATCTGGCCCGCTTCCCTGGTTGTCAGGTAACACGCGTGAAAGGTGCACGGCCCGCACGGGTGTTCCCGCAGGAGCCGATCCCGCCGTTGTCAGATAATACGCCACTATCTGACAATCTCAGCAGATCGACAAAGACGAGGACGACCGGGACAGGCCTCACCTGAGCGGAGTTGTGCCGGCTAAGAGTGGTCCAGGAAAAGGCGGTGGCGCGATGACCTCGCCGTCGGACCGCGAGCTGCTCAGCTGAAGTCCGGCCAGCGAGGCCGAGGAGCGCGCCGGCATGAAGCAACTCCAAGCTCAGCGCGACGCTGTGACCGCGCCACCGCCGGTCTGAACCGTCGGTTAGGCGTCCTGTCCGACCTCGGCGAGGCCGCGCGGGTGACTGACCTCGCCGAGGCGGCGTCTGGTTTGGCATCGCGGTCGGAGGCGCGCCGATGCGGCCCCTAAGTAGCAGGCGCCGAAAAACAACGCTTAGCCGTGCTGGCCCCACCTCGACATCGAGGGTGTGCCCGACCCGGAGCACGTCCCCTGGATCGACCCCGACCCATCCGGCCTGGCGAACGGCCCGGTGTCAGCGGCTTCCCCGATCAGAAATCCTCCGCCACGTCGTCAGTTCTGTTAGCCCTCTCGCACTGGTGGAAGGATTGATGACCATGACCGACGCCAGACTGCTGGGCGCCGACGAGGCCACGTTCATCGCGGCGGTTCGCTCAGGCGACACGGCGCGGTTCGCACTCATCACGGAGCGCCACCGGCGTGAGCTGCAGGTGCACTGCTACCGGATGCTCGCGAACTACGAGGACGCCCAGGACATGACGCAGGAGACGTTCCTGCGAGCGTGGAACAAGCGGGAGTCGTTCAAGGGCCACGCGGCCCTGCGGACCTGGCTGTACCGGATCGCGACGAACGCCTGCCTCGACTTCCTGGACAAGCGCAACGACCGCACACCCGTACCGTCCGAGCTGCCGGACCCCGGCTCCGAGGTGCTGTACCTGCAGCCGTACCCCGACTGGATGCTCCCCGAGGACCCGCAGGAATCGGTGGTGGCGCGGGAAACGATCGAGCTGGCGTTCATCGTCGCCGTCCAGCACCTGCCGCCGCGGCAGCGGGCGGCGTTCATCCTGCGCGACGTCCTCGGCTGGCCGGCGTCGAAAGCCGCCGACGCCCTCGAGCTGACCGTCGCATCGGTGACCAGCGCACTGCAGCGGGCCCGTGTGACGATGCGCGAGCAGCTGCCCGACCGCCGCCTCGACTGGCGGAGCCCCGCCACCCACGAGCTGTCGAATGACGAGCGCAGCGTGGTGAAGTCGTACATCGACGCCCATGAGCGCAACGACCTCGACGGGCTGATGGCCCTGCTGCGCGACGACCTGCGCTTCGCGATGCTGCCCGACCCGGGCACCTTGATCATGACGGCCAAGGACGCGGTGGACGGCTGGGTCTCCAGTGGGCTCTTCCAGCGCGGCTACGACGACTGGCGCTGTATCACCACGACGGTCAACCGCATGCCTGCCGCCGCGCTGTACCTCCGCACCCCCGACGACCCGGAATACCGTTTGTTCACCATCGCGGTCCTGCACATCGTCGTCGGGAAGGTCGCCGAGCTCACCGGATTCGACGCCACCGACAAACCATGGCTGGGCCTGCCCCCGACACTGTCATCAGACAAAGGCCCCATCGTCGACGAGTCCAGCGCACGGGCCGCCGTCACCGAAGTCACCGCCGAATGAGCACCCCGACCAGCTGAACACCAACGCGGCAACGCGAACACCACCGCCCCGCCGGCGTTGCCGGCGGGGCATCTTCATGCCCGAAGATCATCGTCACGATCAACGACGCCGTCGCCCTCATATCCACTGAGTCGTCAACAGCTCACTTGGAACGCAAGGAAGGGCCCGGGGAAGGTTCCCTCATAGCCGAGGGTCACGGTGAGCACGCCAGGAAGGATTTCGACCTGCCTCACGAGCCGAACATCTGGCCCGTGCTCATCGCCTCGCCTCGTATCGGGTCAGCACCACGCCGCCGGGAAACGTCCGCGTCTCCACCAGGTTCAGGTTCACCCAGCTGTCCAGCGCCGTGAAGAACGGCGTGCCGCCGCCCACCAGGACCGGGTAGGTGAGCAGGGCGTACTCGTCGATCAGCCCGGCCCGCATGGCCGCCCCGGCGAGCGTTGCGCCGCCGATGCCCATCGGGCCGCCGTCTACGGCCTTGAGCCGGGTGATCTCGGCGACCGCGTCGCCGGTGACCAGGCGGGTGTTCCAGTCGACCTTGTCGATCGTCGATGAGAACACCACCTTCGGCGTGTCCCGCCAGTTCCGCGCGAACTCGATCTCCGCCGGGGTAGCGTTGGGCTGCTGGTCGCCGGTCGGCCAGTAAGAGCTCATCGTCTCCCACAGCTTGCGCCCGTACAGCGACATCTCGCTCGCCCGCTCCTGGTCGAGCCACCACTGGAACAGCTCGTCGCTCGGCGGCCCGCTCCAGCCGATGTCGTCGCCGGTCGCGGCGATGTAGCCGTCCAGGGTCACGTTCATGCCGAAGATCAGTTTCCGCATCGTGCCAGCCTCCCGTGAGTCGATCTCAGACGTACAGACGGGCACGGCGCGGAAACCTAATCGGTGCGCGATCTGCGTCCGCAGGTAGTCCTCGCGTTCCGGACTCGGCACGGCGTACTCGGCTGGGCTCGAGTACTACCCACCGGATCTCGACTTCACCCTCGTACGGGCAGCGGCGCACCCACGGCCAGCTCTCCCCGACCGCTGCTGCCGTCTGCCCGGACGGGAAGGCCTTCCACGGCCACCTGCAACAGAGGCTGTCTACTTTCGCAGAGGCGTTGCGGTAGCGCTCGACGCGCTCGCTGCGCGAGCAGGAGTGTGAGCGATCTGGGTCCCCGAACGCCTGGTCACACAGCTATAGCGCCAGCCAGGCCCTCTCACCGCGCTGGAGATCGCCAACCAGTTCCCGACGCTGGGCATCTCGCTCGGCGACCAGCGGCCGCACGTGCCCGGCAAGATCCGCGAGTACCTACCTCTCCCAGCGCCGACGCAGCTAAGCGTTGTTTTTTCGGCGCCTACTACTGAAGGGGCCCCTGAGGGGGCAATGCCCCCGACGCCGAGTGCGCCCCGTGAGGGAAGCCCGTCAGAACAGCGTGTCGCGGACGCGCAGCGGCCGATAGCCGGTGGGACCGAGCTGGGCGAGTTCACCTTCGATGTCGACCTCGACTGCGCCGAAGAAGTTGATGTTCTCGCTATGCGCCGGGGAGATGTGGGCCAGAACCTCGTCGTCGATGCGGCGTCCCGCCCTGCGCATCGACTCGACCGCGAGGCCGTAGTACTCGGTGGTCCAGGCGACCACGGCGTTGGTGGCCAGCGTCAGGCACCACGCCTGCTCGGTCTGAGCTTCGAGGTGCCGCGCTCGGATGGCGCCCTCGTGGGCGTAGAGCAGGTCTCGCTTGAGCGCGTGCAGCGACTCGCCCTTGTTCAGCTGCCGGGAGATCTTGCGCCGGTAGGCCGGGTCGGCGAGGTATCGGGCGGCGTAGATGGTGCGCCGCAGTGCCCCGTACTCCTTGAGCGCTGCGGCGAGCGCGTTCTGCCTGCCGGCCGCGGACAGCTTGCCGACCAGTAGCGAGGGGTGGCGTGACCGAACTTTAGCGAACCGGCCAGCCCGAGCAGGTCGTCGTAGTGCTCGGCGATCAGGTCAGTGTTGAGCTTGCGGGTCAGCAGCGGCCCGGTGTGCGGGAAGTCGGCCTCGACCTGCGCACGCGATCCGGCCCGGTAGAGCGTGATCTTGCCCAGATCCCGGATCCGCGGGGAGAGCTGCAAGCCGAGCAGGTCGAACAAGCCGAAGTTGACCAGCGTGACCCCGTGGGTGTCCGTCGCGTGCTCGGCGACGGGAATGTCGGTCGCGTTCCCGAGAATCTCGTCGAGGACGTAGTGGGCCTCGCGCTTGGTCGCGACGATGACTTTCGTGCCGTAGGTGGTGTGCTGGTCGGTCATGTGTGTGTACGTCGAGAGCCCCTCGGACGCGAAGTACCGGCTCAAAGCCCTTGCGGTGACTGACTTTCCGCGCGTGGGGAACCGCTGTCCGTCTGATGAGGACAGGGTGCCGGTGCCGAAGATCGGGGTGAGTGGCAGGCGCTGGTGGTAGTCGATGATGGCCAGGTTCGCCGCGCGCAGCGTTTCCTCCCGTACGTACCACTCCGACGTCCAAGCGAGCACGTCGTAGGAGATCCCGCACGCGTCGGCCATCCGCGTCAGCCCGAGATTGGTGGAGTGGGCCAGCAGCACCGCGATCAAGTTCCGCTTCAGCTCGGGGCTGCGGGCCTGCTTGCCGCCGGCGTGGGTAAAGCAATCCAGGTAACCGGTACGTTTGTCCAGCTCGATCAGCAGCGACACGTTCGGCGCGAACGGCAGCATCTCGGTCAGCTCCGCCTTCAACGCAGTCGCCTCGGCCGGGACGTCCTCGGCGGTCAACGGCGAGATCACCAGATCACCGCCGTCGTCCAGACGCACCGGGCCATCCCCAGCAGCGAGGACTCCCTCCAGCTCGCCGAGCGCCTCACCCAGCTCGTCGGCGGCCGCAGCCAGCGCGCGGTCGGGGTCGGCGGGTTTGCCGACCAGCTGGCAGAACTCCGCGCGCTGGTTGACCCACTTGTCCGGTGTGAGCAGGTAGGCGGCCGGGTCGGAGTAGCGACGCGAGCCCGGCACGAACACGTCCCCGCTGCGCAGCCCATCGCGCAGCGCCAGCAGGGTGCACAGCTCCTAGTAATGCCGGTAGGCGCTGGTGTTGCCAGACTTCGCCGCGGTCTCGGGGTAGCCGCGCCACCGCGCGGGCACGAACCCGTCCGGCGCATCGGCTGGGACCCGGCGAGCGCCGGTGGCGTTGAGCTCGCGCAGGATCTCCAACGCCTCCAGCAACCCGGCCGAGGCGGTGCCACCGGCGAACCGCACCGCCGCAAGTACCTGCGGGGTGAACTGCCGCAGATACCCATACGACCCGTCCAGCGCGGCGAGGTGCCCGTGATCGCGCGGCAACCGTAGCGCGGCCTGCGTCACCGCCGACCGCAGGCGAGGCCAGCCGATCCGTTCACCTCGGATCAGGCCGCCGATCTGCTCGTCGCTGATCTGCGGGTCGGTGATGATGGCCAGCAGATCATCCAGCAGCGCCTGCCGGTCTTCTCCGGCTTTGCCCCGTTCGGCCAGCGCGTCGCGCATCTTGCGTTCGGCATTGCTCTCCCGCGCGGAGATCGCCTGGTCGAACAGCTGCACAACCTCGTCGAGCACGTCGGTCGCCGACTGCGCCAGCAGCGTCAGCAGGATCGGGTGCCGGCGCTGCGGATCGCGGCGTTCCAGCGCCTGCGCGGTCAACCGCCGGCCGACCGTGGCCAGGAACCTGCGCCGCTCGGCAGGCAGCGCCGACAGGTCCAGACTGTCCGCGCCCAACGAGCGCAGGAACTCCAGCTTGGCGACCTCGGCCTTCACCGCGGCCGGGGACGCCTCCACCGGGCCGGTGGCCAGCCACCGCAGGCGGGTCATGCGGATCTCCGGATCGGTGATCAGCAGCCCGTCCAGCGCAGCGCACCGTGCCTCGGTGAACTCGTGCGCCAGCCGGTCGAACGTCTCCCGCTGCGCCTCGGCGCGGGTGTGGGCGACCCGCTCGACCACGGTCACCGGTCCCGGACGGATCACGCGTGCCGAGATCAGGTACTCGCACCCGAGCCGGAACAGCAGGGTCGGCGAGTCGTGTTCCATCGCCCTGGCGAGCAGGAACTCGTCTAGTTCCTTGAGCTCTAGCGTGGTCGGCAGCCGCCACCCCAGATACTTCGCTACCAGCCGCAAATGCTCGGTCCGCGTCTTCGCCCGCCGCCCGTACGAGCGCAGCCCGGCCGGGTCGACGCCGAGCTGCTCGGCCAGCCTGGCCACCGCCACCGGGGGGGCCGAAAGCACCTTGTCCGGCACGAACCCCAGCCACGGCAACGTGCATAACGCCACGGCCAAGCCGAGCCGGTCCGCCGGACCACGGCCCCGACCGGGATCGACGAACGCGACATCCGCCGGAGTCAGGGTGAAGAACCTCGCTAGCTCGTCCCTCCCAATCTCCGGGAACCCCCGCAGGCGCTCCAGCTCCTCGTCCGCGAACACCTGCGTCGCCAAGAAAGACCTCCCGCCAGGACCACAGATTCCCAGCTCAGAAGCCTACCCAGCCATATCCGCCCGAATTTCGGCGAGTACTACGGGGACCCCGTCCTGGAGGCCGTCGACTGCTGGCGGGACTTCTCCCACAACGTCTGCCCCACCCATCAGCTCTGGATCGGCTATCGCATCGCGACCTCGGCGGAGCAGTTCGACGTCTCCTCATTCCCCGAGATCAGCCGGGCCCAATGCGGCGAACGCACCCTCACCGGGCGGCCAGGCGGCTCCAGCGCCCTCACCGAGATCCGCGATCTGCTCCCAGTGAACGACCCGCCACATTCACACCCGGCATATGAAGAGCGGCTGCGGGTCCTCGCGCCCACCGGCCAGCCCTCCGCCGCGATCTTCAAAGCGGCGGCCTATCCGCGCCGGCGCGACGTTCATCAACGGCAAACTCGTCGAACGCCCCGAAGCGACACCGGCAGCCGAGAAGACCACCATCGCCGCCCAAAAGATCTTGATCCCCAGGTATTGACGATTGCTCCCGAGCGGGAGTCTTCACAGCGGCAGCGCAGTCGAGGTTATCAGCAGGAGCGCGACTCCCAAGCCGAGGTCGAGAACGAAGCACGCTTCAGTGAGCGAGCGGCTGACGACCTTATCGCGGACGAAGTGGATCACGTCCCAGATCGCGTGTCCGATTGCGGCAACGGCCGCCAGGTATACGGCCAACGCCGGACTGGACATCATGGCCGTCAGGGCGATGGCGCTGAAGCCTACGAATCCCAGCACTTGCACTCCGACTTCCCGGCGATCGACCCCGGTGCCGCGAAGGAACCCGAAGATCGCGAAGCCCGCGCCCATGACGAGCAGCGTCGCGGTCGGATCGAGTCCCGTGAGGCGGGCAAGGACGACCGCGACGCTCGCGACGACCACCATCACCCAGACGCTTCGACGCGATCCGACAGCAGCGGCGGCGAGGTAGCACATCGCTGCCAGCATGATGATCATTGCGGTCACATGGGGATCCGCTCCGCTTGCGATATTGGCGATCAGCGCCAGCAGACCGAGGACGGACGGCCAGCGTGCGAGGAGGTGATGTCCGACAGCCGCAGCGCGGCCAGACGGATGATGGTGTGCGTGGGTGTCGAGATTCGTCGTGTTGTTCATACTCGACAGTCTCTGCTCGGTCCCCGCTGGGTGGACCCGTGCATCTGTCACGAAAAGTCCGTGCATCTTGCCCTGAAGAGAGCAGCACCACACACCATGAGCACGCTCCGCCGCCTGCCGATCCAAGTCCGGCCCCACCCGGCGACACCGCCGACACCTACATCCGCAGGCTGGCCGAAGCCAACCACCTCAACACCCGCCACCTGCGCACTTACCTCTGTCCGCCCCCCCGAACACCGCGGCCGACCCTGCCTCGAACGACTCGGCGCTCTCACCGGCCGAACCGCCGACGCCCTCCAACGCGCTCTCATCGACCACCACTGCGGCCGATGCGGACTCCTCCTGCCCCCACGCGCCTCAGCAGGCCGATCAACCCGATGGTGCTCGAAGATCTGCCGGGGCGCTGAATACCGCGACCGGGAAGCGGCCGCGATCGCGGCCCGCGCACAGGCCCGCCGCTATCCTGACGGAGAACCCCTCTGCCAGCGTTGCTCCCGGCCACTACGCCGACCAGCCGGAAAGAGGAACCGCCCCACCCGCTGGTGCTCACCGACCTGCCGGGACGCCACGATCCGAGAACAGCGCGTCGCTTCCCGCCAAACCCCGCTGGGACCACCCGCGCCCCTCCGACTCCGACCAGCAGACGGACTCACCTGCCCCGCCTGCGGAACACCGTTGAAGCCCAGGCAGCCCGGCCCCGGGCGGCCACGACGCTGGTGCTCGAAACGTTGCCGTCAAGCCGTCTTCCGCGCACGGCAGTGGGGCATCCTCGCCCCCAACGGACAGGAGAACCCACCACCCCAGAAACCTCAATTTGCGTCAGGTGAGGCGGGACGATCACAACACGAATCGTCCCGCCTAACCTGACGGACCCCAGCTCAGCTACGTCAAGATCAGCGGGACGCAACAGTCGGGTACTCGATTCGAGCGGTCGACGGGATCGTTCCGCTGGCTGTCGTCGGTCCCGTCGAGATCGCCCTATCCTGGTCGCTCCTCAGCGCTGGGTGGAGGTCTGGTTCGCGTCACGCCGGTAGGCGTAGTGGATGAGCCCCTTGTGGAACTTGCCCACCTTGTCGTACAGCGCGCGAGCCGGGGCGTCTTCCAACGTGTTCCAGTAGAGACCTGGGAAGCCGTGTTCCTTGGCGTCCCGCGCCACCCACTCGATCACTGCCGTCGCGATCCCCCGCCGCCGGACTTCGGCGTCCACGAACAAGTCCGCCAGATAGCATTTCCCGGCGTACCAGACACTGGCGTGGAACAGGTAGTGCGCGATGCCGACCATTTTGCCGTCCAGTCGGGCGGCGATCCCGCGTATCTGCTCGTCGTCGAGCAGGCGTCGCCAGGTCCGTTCGTAGTCGTCGTCGCTGCGTTCGACCTTGAAGTATGTGTCTCTACCACGGCCAGCGATTCCCAGCAGGCGCGGTCGGATTCGGTCAGGAAGTTGATCTCCATCATGGCGCCCATCCTGCCGAGATTCCGGACCGTTCGGACACCCCTACGCGCCCGCGCGAGCCCCGGTTGCGGGAGTTTCGCGAGGCACTCACGCGCGCCCGTGCGGAACCGGCCCTCGGAGTGTGGAGGAACGGAAACGTACGTTAAGCCCGTCCCGATCTGGCACGGTTGCGATCACACCACCGTCCCCGACGAAGGCGGATGATACCCATGACCCCGACGCCTCCATCGACTCGCGGGAGCTGCTGACCGCTAGCCTCGCCCACGCCCTGGTCGGCGCCGCCGAGGCGCACGCCAGCCGGGCCGAAGGCGCCGCCAACCACGCCGGCGCCGGGCCCGCCGACATCGGCCAGGCCGCCCTCATGGCCTTCGCCGGGGTCAACTGCCAGAACGAGGCCGACGAACTCTCGCTGATCGCCTGGCGGGCCACCCGGCTGTGCCAGGTGCTCACCATGCTCGACTTCGGCGGACCCGCGCCGCACTTCCCCCGCCAGGGCGAGGTCGGCTCCGGTGATGCGCTGATCCGCGCCATGCGCATGGTGGCCGCCGCGCTGTCCGGGATGGCCACCCCCGCGCACACCGCCGTCGACCCGATGCGCGGTGATGGGGAGGCGGCCGACGCCGGGCAGGCGCTGATCAAGGCGGCGGCCGTGCTGCAGGAGGCCGCCAAGGAGGTTCACACGCTGCGCGCCATGGGCGAGCTGATGGCCATGACCGACTGAGCCGGGCCCCGAGACTGGACAGTGGGCCACCGGGCAAGCCGCGGCGTACCGTCGTGACCAGGTCTCGCCGACAAAGGAGCCCCCTCGTGACCGATGCCACGCCGATCGAGCCGAGCTGGAGTAGGCGCCTGCTTCTGGCCGCCCAGGCGGCCGCAGCGATCCTGGGCGCGGTGATCGTGGTTGCGCTCCCGTTCGCAGACCTGCTGACGTGGGCGAGCTCCCCCTGTCCACCTGCGGGAATGTTACAGATGGCGGCTGGTGGGGCCAGCCTTACCGACAGGCCGTCTCGCGGTGCCGGGCGGGCTGCCTGTTGAGCGCGGAGAGGATGTCAGTGGATGCGCTGAGCCTTGGCTCATACCGGAAAGGGCGTGAAGCATTCGTCTGCTTCACGCCCTTGATGTCACCGGCCGGCTAGCACTCGCCACCCCAGTACATGTTTCTGATCTTCGCATTTACTGCCCCGTCGCGCAGGTCGAGCTTGAAGCCGCTGCCGGGGTAGAAGTGCAGGCACTGTCGAGTACCATGTCGAGCTGCCGTAGAACTGGTACTCGAAGTACACGTGGTCGCTGACTCCATCCTGACGCCCGTTATTGACGATCACCCAGAACGTTTTCCCATCCGGTCGCGTCCAGGATGCGGTGTAAAAGAGAACGAGCGTAGGTCCCACCAGGGCCCGCATCCTGCGCTGCATCACCGTCACCCACGGCTGCACCACCAGCGAACTCGCACGCCGGACAGGCACCTCACTATCGACCGCAAGCGCCCATGCCCAAGTGCTTCGCCGTGCCGGCCTGATCACCAGCACCCGCCACACCAACATGGTCATCCACCAGATCACCCCGCTGGGAACCGGCCTGATCCGGCACCAGGCCCGGCCGGGCTGATTTACCGCCACGCCGTACGTACGCCCAGACCGAGCCCAGCGCCTGCCGCATGTCCTGTGGGGGTGCCAGTAGCAACGGCGCAGGAAACAACGTCAACACAGGTCAGCGGCCGCCCTCGCAAGCTGCGCCCGAAAGTCCCCCTGGGGGCTCTGACCTGCATATCCGTTGAAGATTTCGCCGATACTACCGGGGCCCCGAGTTGTGCAGGTCTCGCTCGGAGAACATGTCGATCAGGCGGCGGACCGGCAGGTCGGCTTCGGTGGGGTAGCGGAAGCGCTCGTCGAGGTTGAGCTGGTAGCGGTTGCGGCGGCCGTTGCGTTCGCGAGTGAGGTAGCCGGCCTCGTGCAGGTCGTTGACGATGGTCTGCACGGTGCGCTCGGTGATGCCGATGGCGTCCGCGATGTCCCGCAGCCGAGCCTCGGGGTCGCGGCCGATTTCCAGGAGCACGCGGGCGTGGTGGGTGAGGAAGGTCCAGCGGGGGACCGCGGGTTCGGGCAGGTCAGAGCTCACGATGCGTCCTCGTCGCTGGTGCGGCGCTGTGCACTCCAGTTTAATCATGAAACTCCTTTCATGTAATAGCCTTCAGGCGTACTGTCGATGTAGCGGGAACTCCCCGCCGCCTGCGAACGCAGTGGCGGCAGGGGCAAGGCCGAGATACAGCCGCCCCCGCCGGGCCGGGGCTCCGGCCGGAGACGAGGCCCGCAATGACCGTCCTACTTTTGAGCTCCCGCAAACTGGCCGCAGGCACGCTGGTCGGCGTGGCGGGAGAACTCGACATCACCAACAGCGGCCAGTTGGCCGGCTACCTCAACGACCGGCATCCCGACTGGGCCCTGCCGCTGGTGCTGGACATGGCCGCGGTGACCTTCATGGACAGCTCCGGCGTGCACCTGCTCATCGACCTGCACCACCGCGAGGACGCGAGCGGCGGCAGCCTGCATCTGGCCGCCCCGCACGCCCGCGTCACCCGCGTCCTGGAGATCATCGGCACCGATCGCCTTTTGCGCACTCATCCTTCGCTGAGCACGGCCATGGCCGCCGCACACCTGACCCTCTGGCCCACCTGCCGCGGCTGACCCGACAGGCTCCAGCCACACAGCCCAGGGGGCCGAACCCGAACGGGGTGGCATCCTCACGACAGGTCTCCTGACGGGTTCTCAGCGGGTCACGGCGGTCTGCTGGTCAATACGCGACAGCTTCTCGGGATTGCGCACGTGGTAGGCGCCGGTGACGTAGCCGTTCTCCACGCGTACCGCCACCACGCCGTCGATCTCGCCGTTGACTCGGACGAGCAGCCCCGGGCCGCCATTGATCTGCACCACCTCGACGGACCTTTCCGCGTCGCGCTTCCACCAGCCGACGGCCAGCAGGCGAGCAACGTTGTCAGCCCCCACGATGGGCCGCAGCAGGGCATGCTTGACACCGCCGCCGTCGCTCAGGGCGACGACGTCCGGCGCGAGGATGTCGAGCAGGCTCTGCAACTCGCCGGTTTCGACCGCTCGTTGGAAAGCCTGGAGGGCGGCTCGGTGCTCGGCCGGGGAGCCGGTGCCGCGGGGCCGGCGCGCGAACTGCGCCGCATGCACGGCACCGGCGAGTACACCATCGCCGACCTCGCGGAGTTGTTCTCAGTGTCGCGGCCGACGGTGTATCGGATGCTGGAGCGTGCCCGAGAAGCGACCGGATGATTCACGTCCTGCCCTGTAATCGGCCGACCCCCAGGAGCCTTCTCATGTCCGATTCCCTGCTACCGGCCCTGGTCGGCGAAGAGATGTCATCGGTGATCTTCGTTCGTGACTACGTCCAGCTGGACTTCGACGGCCCGAGGCTCTCCCTGTTCGTCTGGCCGCGGGTCATCACAGACTCCACCGTCTGGTCGATGGGTGATCCTGGGTACAGGGACGCGTTGTGCGCCTTGATCGGGCATACCGTTCTGGCGGCGACAGAAGACGCCGGGGCGGGTCTCGTTGTCGATTTCGGATGCGGTGCCGTGCTGGTCAAGCCGGAGCCTTCCCATCTGGAAGGGCCGGAGATCGCGATGCTCGGCGGATTCACCGGCCGTGCGGACTGGATGGTCTGGCGCCCGGGCGAACCTCCCTTCGACGGTCCGGAGTGGTCCTGACATGGTCAGCTATCGAATTCGCTCTTTGCGCTGAGCGCGGCGTGCACACGGGTGCGGACATCGGTGCAGGTGACTTCGGAAATCGACATGGGTGGCGCCTTCCCCCAGGAACGATCGTCCCGAAACCTCTCTTGTGCGGCTGGTGCGACCCTTGCCGCGCCGTCCGTGCGTACGGCTCTGCTCCATGAGGGCGGCGACTACGGCTCGAGCTGGCGGATGCCGTCGGGGTGTGCGCCGTTCCAGTCGACGCGATGGCCGTCGCGCAGAAGAGTCTCTTCCACGCCTGCCCAGTCCTCCACGTACTCCGCGATGCAGTCGATCTCCATGCCGGGATCGGCGGCGATGCGGATCGTGACACCTGTCGCAGTGTCCTGTGGTGTCTCGGCCAGGTCCGTCAACTTGTCGACTCGGATGTACCTCCCCGCCCGAGCGCCGGATGTGATCCGACCGACGACGTTGTAGAACCGGGTTGCTCCGGCATATCTCGT
Organism: Nonomuraea sp. NPDC059194; assembly: GCF_042754765.1. Classification (NCBI taxonomy): domain Bacteria; kingdom Bacillati; phylum Actinomycetota; class Actinomycetes; order Streptosporangiales; family Streptosporangiaceae; genus Nonomuraea; species Nonomuraea sp. NPDC059194. The sequence continues at coordinate 25,968 of NZ_JBHZBH010000004.1, forward strand.
GATCACCTCCGAGCGATCGACAACCGCGTTCACGCTCGATTCGGTGTCGGCGGACAGTATGACTCGCACGGATCTTCCGAAGAGCTCGATCGCCCCCTTCGCCGTGGTCGGGGTCTCACCCAACTCATCGATCGTCGCCTCGAGCGTCATGAACGGTCCACAAGTGACGACGACCCGGTGACCAATCTGGAATTCGACCATGCGCCCGATATTTCCACATCGCCCGTGGCCGCGCTCATCGCCGCTCGCCACCGTGCACCACCGAGAAAGTTCGGCGGGCACCGCGAGCGGGGTTCTCCAGGAACAACCCGACATACCTCACGGTCGTCAGCTGCAGGTGGATGGCGCGGTGGGAGTGGCCGCCCGGCTCAGGCCGCATGAGCGCAATGAGGTCGTTTTAAGGACGACTCAGTGCCGGACGATCAGACGGCGCGTTCCCCCAGGAACGAGTGTCCCGAAACCTCTCTCAGCCTTCTTGAGTTTCGGGATGGTTTTAGGGGCGATCGGGGAACGCCCCCACCGGCCCGAAGGTGAGCGGCCCGGCCAACGCGATCCGGATCGGCTACGCCCGCATCTCCACCCGCGCCCTGGACCACCTGTCCCAGATGCAGGCCCTCGAAGGCGCCCACTGCCGCGAGGTCGTCGAAGAGACCGCCAGCACCCGCGAAGACCGGCCCAAGCTGCATGCCACCGTCGAGCGGATGTACCCCGGCGACACCCTGGTCATCTACAAGCCCGACCGCGTCGCCCGCTCGGTCAAGGAACTGCTGGTCTTCCTCGAAGAGGAGCTCGCCCCGCGCGGCGTCAACCTTCAGATCCTGTCCGGCATCTGCACCGGCCCAGCGGGCAGGCCATCGCCGACAAGGTGCTGTTCCTGGTCGCCGCCATGGCCGCCGAGATGGAACGCGACCTGATCAGCGAACGCACCCTGGACGGCCTGGCCGCCGCCCGCGCTCATGGCCGCATCGGTGGCCGGCCCCCGGCGCTGGACGCCGACAAGCTGGCCGCCGCCCGCGAGCGCCAGGCCGGCGGCGAGTCCATCACGGCCATCGCCAAGCACCTCGGCGTCGGCCGTTCCACCCTGTACCGAGCACTCGAAGGCGACGGCCAACCCCTTGGCGCAAACGCCATGACGGCGGCCACCGACAACGGCGGCCAGGTCCTCGCCGCGCCTCCCTCGCCGCCCGCAGGCGGTCCCGGCTCGGTGAGCGCGGGGTCGCGCAGCAGGAAGCCCTCCACGGGGGTGCCGTCGGGCGCGGTGAACAGGCGGCGCTCGAGCGGGAGGAGCTCGACGTCGGGCAGCGCGTAGTCGGTGAGCTTGCGGTCGTCGAGGCAGACGTCGCCGGGGCTGCCGGGGGTGGCGGCCACGTAGGCGAGGTGTGCGCCCGCGACGCTAGCCCTCCGGTCTCGAGCGCGAACAGGCGGGTGTGGCCGATCGGGTCGCCCCTGAAGCCTGTCACGATCAGGCGCTCGCCGAGCCACCACACGCCCGTGCAGATCACGCTGGGATCGGTCAGCCGCTTGGGCTCCCCGCCGTCGAGGCCGACGACGTAGACGGCGCCGTCGGGGGTCAGGTCCCTGCCGGGCTCCATGCTGGAGACGAAGGCGAGCTGCTGCCCGTCGGGCGACCAGACGGGCTCGCCCGCGTGGAAGTCGCCCTCGGTGATCCTGCGCCACTCACCCCGAGTCGACGTCCACGACGACCAGGTGGGCGCGCAGGTCGCGCAGCAGGCCTGGGCCGTCCGCCTTGTACTCCAGAGCGTCGGCCACGACGGGCGCGTGCGGGTTCGCCTCGCCGTACGGGGCGGTGAAGGCCAGGTGAAGGCCGTCAGGCGACCACACGGGGTGCCCGCGCCCTCGGTGACGACCATGCGGGGTTCGCCGCCGTCCATCGGCAGCAGGCGGAGGTGCGGCTTGCCGTCCACGGGGCGCAGGAAGGCGAGCGTGCGCCCGTCGGGCGACCAGCGGGACGCCCGGTCGGCCGGGCCGCCGGTCAGGCGGCGCGGCTCGCGGCCCGGCTCGGCCAGCCACAGCTCGCAGCGGTTCTCGTCCGCGTCCCTGTCGGCGGTGGTCACCGTGTAGGCGACCGCGCCGCCGTCCGGGCGCACCTGGGGATCGGCGGGGACGGCGATGCGGAAGAGGTCGTTCAGGGAGAGGCGGGGCATGATCGAACGGTAGGCGAGGTCCTTTGCGGCTTCTTCGGCCGCGCGCACGAAGCGGGAGCCGTTCGTTGTGCCGGCAGACGAGGAGGCCGGGGTGGCCCGCCGCTGCTCGGACCGGCCCCCAGCGCACGGAGGCCCGCCGCTCCTCGGACCGGCCTCGGGGGCTCCGGGTTCCGTCCGCTCGGCGATCGGAAGCCGGGAGACGGCGGCTCTTGCCGCCGTCTCCCGGCTGGTCCAGCTCGGCTAATCGAGGACGGTCAGCACCGTTCCGGCGCCGACGGTCAGCCCGCCCTCGCGGATCGCGAAGCCCAGCCCGGGTTCGACAGCCACCGCCCTGCCCAGCTCCACGACCACCTCGACCGTGTCGCCAGGCTCGGCCGGCGCGTCCATGACCATCTGGCCGGGCACGTCGGTCGTGCGCAGGTAGAACTGCGGCCGGTAGCCGCCGCCGATGGGCTTGCGCCGCCCGCCCTCGGCCGCGGTGAGCAGGTAGATCCTGGCCGACAGCCGCCGGTGGGCGCTCTGCGAGCCCGGCGCGGCCAGCACCTGGCCCCGGCGTACCTGCTCGCGCCGCACGCCGCGCAGCAGCACCGCGGCGTTGTCGCCGGCCTCGCCCCTGTCCATGGTCCTGCCGAAGGTCTCGACGCCGGTCACCACCGCCGTGAAGCCCTCGCCCAGCCCGACGACCTCGACCGTGTCGCCGACCTTGACCGTGCCGCGCTCGATCGCGCCGGTGACGACGGTGCCGCGCCCGGTGACGGTGAGCACGTTCTCCACCGGCATGAGGAACGGCGCGTCCACGTAGCGGACCGGGACCGGGATGTGGTCGTCGACCGCCCGCAGCAGCGCCTCGACGGACGCCGTCCAGACCGGGTCGCCCTCCAGCGCCCGCAGCCCGGAGACCCGCACCATGGGCACGTCGAGGTAGCCGTGCTCGGCCAGCAGCTCGCCGAGCTCCAGCTCGACCAGGTCGGCCAGCTCGGGGTCGGCGCCGTCGGCCTTGTTCAGCGCGACGACCAGGTGCTCGACCCCGACCCGCTTGGCGAGCAGCACGTGCTCGCGCGTCTGCGGCATGATGCCGTCCTGCGCGGAGACGACCAGGATCGCCCCGTCGAGCTGCGCCGCCCCCGTGATCATGTTCTTCACGTAGTCGGCGTGGCCGGGCATGTCCACGTGGGCGTAGTGCCTGGTGGACGTCTCGTACTCGACGTGCGAGATGTTGATCGTGATGCCCCGCTGCGCCTCCTCGGGCGTGCGGTCGATCCGCTCGAACGGCGTGTACGTCGCGCCACCCCGCTCGGCGAGCACCTTGGTGATCGCGGCGGTCAGCGTGGTCTTGCCGTGGTCGACGTGACCCATCGTGCCGATGTTGAGGTGCGGCTTGTTGCGCACGTAGGCCTGCTTGGCCATGGTCCCTTTCCTTCGATGCTCTTCGCCTGGTGACCCGTCGGGTCGTCAACCCTCCCCCGCCGGGTCACGATCGGACGCACGGGAAAGGGTCAGCGCTCCAGGCCGTCGCGGAGCATCGCGGCACGGCCCAGCGCGCCTGCTGCCGCAGGCGTGAGCTGAAGGACGTACCGGAACATGATGACCATGATGAAGGGGGAAAAGCCGGCGGGCAACGGATTTATTCCGCCGGGCCGGGCCCCGGCTCCTTCCGACGGCGGATCGCGCACGGATGGACACCCTGCCGGCCGATCCCGGCTTCTACAGCGTGACCGCGGAGCTGAACGAACGGATCGTCGACGGCAACTTCCTCGACGAGTGCTCGAAAGTCGTCGGGGTCGGGCCGGTCACCGTCGATCCGGCCTGCCAGAGCGCCGGCGTCATCCGGTTTCCCCGACGATGGCGCGTAGGGCGGCGACGTGCGCCCGGTAGGCGGTCCTGCCGGGCTTGGTGAGCGAGAGCCATACCCGCTGCCTGGTGTCGCGTACGGCCTTGGCCTGCTCCACGTACCCGGCGTCCATCAGCACGCTGACGTGCTTGCTCAGCACCGAGTCGCTGACCCCGAGCCGCTCTCGCACCACGCCGAACTCGACCTGCTCGGCCGCCTCCAGCAGCGCGCAGATCCGCAGCCGGTTCGGCGCGTGGATCACGGCGTCGAAGCCGTCCTCAATCTTGTCTGTCACTTCGCTTCCGAGTTTCGCGCTCGCCGGTTGTGGACGATCCCGTAGGCGGTGATCCAGCCCGCGGACAGGACCGCCGCGACCAGCCAGACCCAGCTCCACCTGTCGTCGAGAACCTGCCCGGCGATCCAGAGCGGGGGCAGCGGTGCCGCGAGCACGAGCTGCTGGGGCAGCGTGAGATGGCGCGGCGCGATCCCGGCCCGGCTGACCTGCCTGGAGTACAGGCGCTCCGCCAGCCACCAGCCGAGCCCTAAGACCGCCAGGAGCGCGAGCGTGGCCAGAGGGGCGATGTCGGCCAGGGGCTGGGCCAGCATGACGCCGGCCACCAGCAGGCCGGTGACGGGCAGGAGCCAGGCGCGCAGGGGCGCGTTGCCCGCCGCGCGCGCCTGCTCGGCGGCCTCCAGCGCCGCGGCCGCTTCGGAGGGAGTGGGACGGCCGGAGTTCTCGTGAGTTTCCATACTGGAAAGGGTCATCCAGACTTTCCAACTTGTCAACACTCGACTTTCCGACCTGGAAACAGTGCGGCCCGTCCCCGCGTGACGCGGGGACGGGCCGACGGCCGATGCGGCTACACCGCGCGGAAGCGGAAGCCGAACCGCGCCTCCTGCGCCCGCAGCTCGTAGCGCGGCAGCACGCCGGGACCGCAGGCCGCGGTCCCGACGCCGTGCTGGGCGTGGTCGAGGTGGACGTGCACCCGGTCCCCCGGCCGCAGGTCGGTCAGGTGGGCGGCGCGCTCGAGCTCGGCGGTGCTCCACCGGCGTACGGTCAGCCCGAAAACGGGGTCGCCGGCGACCTGCACGCCCCTGCCCTCGCCGTCGACGAGCCTGGCCCAGCGCACGTCGGCGCGCTGGCCGTTCTCCTGCGGATACACGTACGGCGTCTGCAGTTCCTCGATCGTGGCGCCGAAGCCGCCCGTCACCGCGGCCAGGCCCGTGTCGGGGTACGCCTCCCCCGGACCCCTGCCGAACCACTGGACCTCCGCGATGCTCGACGGCATCGATAGGGCGAGGCCGAGCCTGGGCAGCGGCAGCGTCCACTCCCCTTCGGGCACCACGTGCACGTCGAGGCGCAGGCCCGTCGCGTCGGCCGTCCACCGGTAGGTGACGCCCATGCCGAGGTCACTGGCCGCCGGTGCCACCCGCGAGCGGACGGTCAGCGCGCCGTCATCGTGGGAGACGGACCTGACGCGATGGGTGAGGCGGTTCAGGCCGAGATGGCGCCAGTTCCAGTCGAGACCGCCGAAGCGCTCGTTGTCGACGGGGGCCCGCCAGAGGTCCAGCCGCGGGCCCTCGACGTCGAGCCCGAACAGCGTGGTCAGCGCGCCCGTCCTGACGTCGAACACCCCTCCCCCGAGCTCGATCGTCTCCTCGCGCACCACGAGGGCGGGCCCTCGCCCCGGTGCGGCCTCGGCGAGCCCCTCGCCCACCTTCAGCTCGCCCCACGCGATCTCGTGTCCCGCCTCCGCCCACGGCAGGTCATGCGCGAGGACCGCCCGCACGGCGAACCACACCTCGCCCGGCTCGCCCACCTCGGGCAGCTCGGGAAGCTTCACCTCCGCCCGCTCCCCCTCGGGCACCTCCAGGACTCCCTCGGCGACCAGCACACCGCCCGCCGTCAGCACCCAGGGAAACTCCATCGGGTACGGCACCGCCCGCGTCACGGTCACCATCCCGTCGGAGAAGGTGATCTTGACGGGCTCGAACACCTTCTTCAGGTCGAGCAGGCCCGGCGACGGTCTGCGGTCGGGGAAGACCAGGCCGTCCACGACGAAGTTCGAGTCGTGCAGCGGCTCGCCGTAGTCGCCGCCGTAGGCGTAGCCGTACTTCTCGTGGGTCAGGCCGTGGTCGATCCACTCCCAGACGAACCCGCCGGCGAGCCTGGGGTAGGTGTCGAACAGCTCCTGGTACTCCGCGAGCCCGCCGGGGCCGTTGCCCATCGCGTGCGCGTACTCGCACTGCACGAACGGCATCGCCCTGCGCCGGGCGTCCAGTGAGAGATCGTCGAGCGGGTCCTCGCTCCCGCGCCCGATCGCCTCCACCTCGGCGTGCGAGGCGTACATCCTGCTGTAGACGTCGACGTCGGCGCACGACAGGTCGCCCTCGTAGTGGATCGGCCGCGACGGGTCGCGCTCGCGCGTCCATCCGGCCATGACGGCCAGGTTGGCGCCGACGCCCGACTCGTTGCCGAGCGACCACATGACCACGCTCGGGTGGTTCTTGTCGCGCTCGACCATCCGCTTCATCCGGTCGAGCAGCGCCTCGCTCCACCGGATGTCGCCGGTCGGGTTGCCGCGCCAGCCGACCTGCCCGAACCCGTGCGTCTCCAGGTCGCACTCGTCGACCACCCACAGCCCGTACTCGTCGCACAGGTCGAGGAAGGCGGGATGCGGCGGGTAGTGGCTGGTGCGGACGGCGTTGACGTTGTGCCGCTTCATGAGCAGCACGTCCTCGAGCATCGTCTCGTACGGCACCGCCCGCCCCAGATCGGGGTGGAACTCGTGCCTGTTGACGCCCTTGAAGACCAGCGGGACGCCGTTGGCCCTGAGCACGCCGTCCTCGACGGTGATCGTGCGGAAGCCGACGCGCAGCCGTACGGTCTCCTCGGCGGTGGTGAAGACGGCCTCGTAGAGGCGGGGCGTCTCGGCCGACCACGGCTGCGCCGCCACGCGCACCTCGACGCCGGGCGCCAGGTCGCTCACCCCCAGCTCGGGGACGGACAGCAGCCCGTCGCCCTCGAAGCTGAGCGTGCCGTCGGCGGCGGCGTGCACGAACACGTCGGCGGTCGAGCGGGTGAGCGTCACCTCCCTGAAGATGCCGGGCAGCCACCACATGTCCTGGTCCTCCAGGTAGCTGCCGGCCGACCACTGGTGCACCCGCACCGCGAGCACGTTGCGTCCCGGCCTGAGGTACGGCCCCGCGTCGAATTCCACGGGGAGCCTGCTGCCCGTCGTGAAGCCCAGTTCGTGGCCGTTCAGCCACACCTTGGCGCAGGAGTCGACGCCCTCGAACCGCAGCCGCCCGCCGCTCCAGCCGTCCGGCAGGTCGAACTCGCGCCGGTAGTCGCCGGTGGGATTCTCGTCGGGGACGTACGGCGGGTCGACGGGGAACGGAAAGGCGACGTTGGTGTAGGCGGGCCTGCCGTAGCCGTGCAGCGGCCAGTGGGAGGGGACGGGCAACGTGTCCCATGCCGCGTCGTCGAAGTCGGGGGCGGCGAAGTCGTCAGGCGCGTCGGCCGTGGCCGACAGGCGGAAGCGCCAGTCACCGTTGAGGTCGATCGAAGGGGCGTCGGAGTGGAGCGCGGCGCGCGGGTCGAGTCGGCCCGCTCCCGGAGCAAAATCGGCGAAGTACACAAAAATCGATGTTTTCCCAAATAATCACACATGTCCAGACGATTCCTGAATGGCGGTCGGAGCGACGGGGTGATGGGTGGCGCGATGGCTTGGGTGGCGCAGGTGGCTGGGGTGGCCAGGGTGGCGGCGTAGTCGGTGTGCGGGAGGCCGGTTGGCCCGGTGGCCGAGTTGCCGGGGCGGTGGAACGGCGGGGCCTGGGGCGGCGGAGAGGTCCGGGTGTGGGGTGGCCGAGGGTGACCGGGGGTGACCGGGGGTGGCGGGGGTGACCGAGGGTGGCGGGTGGTGGACTTTTGGGGGAGGTTGCGGTCAGGGGTGCTCGTCGAGGCGGTAGACGCGGCGGGCGTTCTCGCCGCCGATCATGGCGGTGACGCGGTCGGCCTGACGCCTCGACCACTCGCCTTCCGCCACGAAACCGTCCACCACGCTCGCCATCGCCCTCCGCCACAGCGTCGCGCCGAGGAAATGGAGCTCGGCCGGACCCCATGCGTCGGACGAGAACAGCAGCTTGGCGAACGGGGCCGTCTCCAAGCTTTCCGCGACGACGGCCTTCGCGCGGGCGCCGGAGTGGTTGACGGCGAGGCCGACGTCGAAGTGGACGTTCGGGTAGGAATGGGCGAGCAGCCCGGCGTGGCGGTGGAACGGGTAGCAGTGCAGCAGGAGCAGCGGCACGCCGGTGGGCTCGGCCAGCTCGATGAAGTCCCTCAGCAGGAGCGGGTCGGCGCGGCGCAGGTCGACGTCGGGGTCGCCGAGCCCGACATGGAACTGCAGCGGGAGGCCGGTGTCGAGGGCGGTCCAGATGAGGTGCCTCATGACGACGGGGTCGGTCAGCCGGACCCGCCCCCGGTCCACTGCGCGCAACCACCGGCCAGCCGCGCGCGTCACTTCGCGGGACGTGGGCCGTCGCGGGTCGAAGTCGAGCCCGTACCGGTAGGCGACGATCGTCTTCAACCCCCTGACCACCGCCCCGCCCCCCACCCGGACGTCCCGCGCCTCCCATCCCGAGGGTCCGGGCGAGTCGGGCATCTGCAGGGCGGGCGTCAGGTGGTCGGGCGTGCCAGGAGTCGGGAGGCTGGAAGTCGGGGGGCCGTAAGTCGCAAGTTCGGGAGCCGCGAGACCGGGAGCGGGGAGGCCGGGAGTGGGGAGGCCGGAAGCCGGGAGGCCGGAGCTCGCAAGTTCGGGAGCCGCGAGACCGGGAGCGGGGAGGCCAGAAGCCGGGGCGCCAGAAGCCAGGGCACCAGAAGGCGGGGGGACAGAAGGCGCGAGACCGGGAGCCGGGAGACCGGGTGGCTGGGAAGGCCCCAGGGGAAGGCGGGCGAACAGGACGGTGGCGAAACGGTCGGCGAAGCCCGCCGCGTCGCCCGGGGCGACCTGCTCGGCCAGCGCCTCCAATCGGAGGATCTCGTCGGCGGGCGACCCGCTGGCGGCCGCCATGCCCGCGGGGTCCAGCAGCTCCGCGCCCCGGTAGCCGGTCTCGACCAGGTACCGGCCGATGCCCGCCGCCCGCAGCAGCCGCCGGTTGACCTCCGTCACCCCCAGCTCGGCGCGGCGCTGAAGGTAGTAGTCGGGGTCGGGGTGCGGGTCGAGGCCGAGCACCGGCGCGCAGTGCCGCAGGATGGCGTGGCCGAGCTGGGAGTCGAAGGCACTCATCCACGCGGGCACCGGCCGGTCGGACTCGGTGATCAGGTTCTCGAACTCGGCCCGCGTCAGGTCTGTCGCGGTCGCGCCGTGCACATGGTGATCCACCTCGTCAGCCATCCGCCACCCCCTGAACGACTCTAGGCCGGTGGCCTTCCGTTGGGGCGGCCGGCCACGCGCGCTCGGTGACGCGTATCCCTCGACTGAGCCCGGCCCCGCGCCCAGGATGGCGCCCGACCGGGCTTGCCGTACAGAAGAAGCAAGCCCAGGACAGGCGAACCGGGACGGCAGAAGCAGCAGGAGAATGCGGGCCCAAGGAGAAAGTCAGCGCGCGGGGAGCTCGCCCGAGCCGCGGGGGATCAGCCGGGTCGGCACCGACAGTTTGGCCGCGCGCGAGCGGTCGCCGTCCAGGCGGGACAGCACCAGCGACGCCGCGGCGGCGCCGATCCCCGCCGGGTCCTGGGCGACCACCGTCAGCGGCGGGTCGAGGACCTCCGCCAGCGGCAGGTCGTCGTAGCCGACCAGGGCCACGTCCTTGCGCCCCGCCCTGGCCAGCCCGACCACCGCCCCCGTGGCGGCGAAGTTGTTGGCCGCGAACAACGCGGTCGGCGGGTCGGGCAGCGCCAGCAGCCGCTCGGCCGCCGCGGCGGCGGCCTCGGCCGAGTGGCCGCTCTCCACCAGCCCCTTGTCGTACGGCAGGCCCGCCCGCTCCAGCGCCTCCCGGTAGCCGGCGAAGCGTTCGCGCCTGGTGTAGAGCGTCGCGGGCAGGTCGCCGATGAAGCCGATCCGGCGGTGGCCGTGCGCGATGAGGTGCGCGGTGCCCTCGCGGGCGCCCTCCCTGTTGGAGCTGACCACGCAGTCGGCCGCCAGCCCGATGGCGGGCCGGTCGAGGAAGACGATGGGCAGCCCCGCCTCGCGCTCGGCGCGCAGGTAGCGGTGGTCGCCGGTCGCCGACGGCACCACGAGCAGCGCGCTCACCCTGCGCGCGAGGAACGCGGCGATTAGGGAGCGTTCGAGCTCCTTCGTCTCGCTGGAGGAGCCCACGATCACGGTCAGTCCGCGCTGGCGCACCGCGCTCTCGATGCCGCCGGCGACGGTGCCGAAGAACGGGTTGCCCATGTCGGGGATGACCAGCCCGATCGCCGCGTCTCTCGCGCCGACCCGCATGTTGCGGGCCATCAGGTTGGGCCGGTAGCCGAGCTTGCGCACGACCTCCATGACGCGCGCCCTGGTCTCGGGCGCGACGGGGCCGTCCTCGTTGAGGACCCTGGAGACGGTCTTGGCGGTGACGCCGACCTCGCGGGCGACGTCGGCCATCGTCGGGCGCCGCGCGCTCGCCATCGAACCTCCCCATTGTCGTGAACAGGGTAATGGGATCAGGACAGACCGATCGCCTCCGCTGCTCCCTTGTCGGCGATGACCGCCTTGCCGTCGGCCACGTTCATGGCGCCCGTCATGATCGCCACGACTTCGGCCATGCTGTGGTCACCCGGCTTGAGCTGCGCGACCCTGCGGCCGAGCCGCTGGACGTGGATGCGGTCGGCGATCTCGAAGACGTGCGGCATGTTGTGGCTGATCAGCACCACGGGCAGGCCGCGGTCGCGGACCCTGCGGATCAGGTCGAGCACCTGCCCCGACTCCTTCACCCCGAGCGCGGCCGTGGGTTCGTCCATCACGACCACGTGGGAGGCCCAGGCCACCGCCCTGGCGACCGCGACGCCCTGCCGCTGCCCTCCGGACAGCGACTCCACCGGTACGGCGAGCGAGCGCAGCCCGATCTTCAGTCCGGCCATGTGCTCGGCCGACTCGGCCCGCATGCGCTGCTTGTCCAGCATCCTGAAGACCTTGCCGAGCAGTCCCGGCTTGCGCAGTTCCCTGCCGAGGAACATGTTGGTGGCGATGTCGAGCGAGGCGGCGATCGCCAGGTCCTGGTAGACGGTCTCGATCCCGGCCCTGCGCGCCTCCAGCGGGTCGCCGAAGCGCACCCGCTTGCCGTCGAGCAGGATCTCGCCAGAGTCGGGCTGGATGGCGCCGGTCAGCGCCTTGATCAGGGTGGTCTTGCCGGCGCCGTTGTCGCCGATGACCGCGAGGACCTCGCCGGGCAGCAGGTCGAAGTCGGCGCCGTCGAGGGCGGTGACGTGTCCGTAGCGCTTGGTCAGGCCGCGCGCCTGGAGTACGGGGGTGGTCATCGGGTCCTCCTGCGCGAGAGCTGGTCGACGGCGACCGCGAGGATCACCAGGATGCCGGTGATGAGTGTCTGGTAGATCGACGGGACGCCCATCAGCTGCAGTCCGTTGCGGAAGACGCCCACGATGAGCGCGCCGATAAGCGTGCCGAGGACCAGGCCGCGCCCGCCGAACAGGCTCGTGCCGCCGAGCACGACGGCGGTGATGCTGTCGAGGTTGTCGGTCTGCCCGGCCTGCGGGTCGCCCACGCCGGTACGGGAGACCAGCAGGAGGGCGGCGATGCCGTACACCAGGCCGGCCAGGGTGTAGACGCCGACGGTCAGCCGGGAGGTGCGGATGCCGGTGAGCCTGGCGACCTCGGGGCTGTTGCCGAGGGCGTAGACGTGCCTGCCCCAGGCGGTCTGGCCGAGCAGGTAGGCGAACAGCAGGAAGAGCCCGATCGTGAGCACGGAGCCGTAGGTGACGCGGGTGTCGCCCAGCGCGAAGGTCTGGCCGAGGAAGGTCAGCTCGGCGGGCAGCCCGGTGACCGTCTGGTCCTGCGAGTAGATGTGGGTGAGGGCGAAGACCACGTTCAGCATGCCGAGCGTGACGATGAACGGCGGCAGCGAGATCCGCGTCACCAGCAGCCCGTTGACCAGGCCGAACCCGGCGCAGACCGCCAGGCCCGCGGCGATCGCGAGCGTCGGCGGCATCGACAGGGCCAGCTTGGCCATCACGATGCCGCCGAACGCCATGATCGCGCCGTTCGACAGGTCGATGCCGGCCGTGAGGATGATCAGGGTCTGGCCGATGGCCAGCGTGCCGACGACCATGACCTGCTGGATGATGAGCGAGAAGTTGCCGCCGGTGAGGAACTGCTCGCTGTTCAGCGAGAAGAACACGCAGGCGATCAGCAGCGCGGCCAGCGGGCCCGCCGTCGGGGTGGTCAGGATCCTGCGTGGCAGGGTCGCTTCGATGACGGCCATGTCAGCCCCAGCAGTTGGCCAGGCCGAAGGCGGTGTCCTTGGCCTGCACCCCGGCGGCGGGCTTGTCGGTGATGAGCGTGACCCCCGTGTCGGTGTAGCCGGTCGCCTTCTTGCCGGTCTTGGCGAAGTCGGTGACGGCTTTGACGCCGCTTTCGGCCATCTTCAGCGGGTACTGCTGGGAGGTGGCGGCGATCTGCCCGCCCTGCACCGCCTTGGTGCCGGTGCAGCCGCCGTCGACGGAGACCACGAGCACGTTCTTGTCGATGCCCTTGGCCTTCAGCGCGGTGTGCGCGCCGAGGGCGGCCGGCTCGTTGATGGTGTAGACGAGGTTGATGTCGGGCGCCTTCTGCAGGCAGTTCTCCATGGCCGTCTGGCCCTTGGTCTGGTCGCCCGCGGTGTCCTGCGAGCACACGATCGACGGGTCGCCCTCGGCGATGCCGAAGCCCTTCAGGAAGCCGTCGTGGCGCAACTTGCCGACCGTGATGCCGGGGGCGAGGTCCAGGGTGGCGATCTTGGCGGGCTTGCCGGCCATGGCGGCCTTGGCGTACTGGCCGATCAGTTCACCGGCTTTGAAGTTGTCGGTCGCGAACAGCGCGTCGGTGGCCTCCTGCGGCTCGGTCGGGGTGTCCAGCGCGATCACCAGGACCCCCGCGTCCCTGGCCTTCTTGATGGCGGGCACGATGGCCTTGGTGTCGCTCGGCGTGATGAGGATGCCCTTCACCCCCGCGGCGACCATGTTCTCGATGGCGGTGATCTGGCTGGCGTTGTCGCCGTCGAACTTGCCCGCGGCGCTCATGAGCTCGGCCCCCTGCGCCTTGGCCGCGGCGGTCGCGCCCTCCTTCATCTTCACGAAGAACGGGTTGGTCTCGGTCTTGGTGATGAGGCCGACCTTGACCGCCTCATCACCTGAGCCTGAGCCGGACGAAGTGCTGCCGCCGCCGCATCCGGCGGCTGTGAGAGCTGCGGCCATGAGGCCTGCGATGAGTCGTTTCATGTCGGGCGTTCCTCACATGAGCTGGACAGACCCGGTGTCATCGTTGACATATGTCATCGTTGACATCCGCTGTGGTGCGATGATGAACTCCGATTCGGGAAACGTCAATGCCCTCGGCCTGTAACGAAACGGCAACAGCGAAAGGCAGGCAGATGATCGCCGTCCTGGGTGAGTGCGTCGCCGACGCCTTCGCCGACAGACGCCCCGGCGAGCTCGCGCTGCGGGTGCTGCCCGGCGGCGGGCCCGCCAACACCGCCGTCGCCCTGGCCCGCCTGGGCGCCTCCACCAGGTTCCTCGGCCGGCTGTCGGACGACGTGTTCGGCGAGCTGTTCCGCGAGCGCCTGTCCGCCTCGGGGGTCGACCTGTCGGCGTGCGTGCGGGCCCGCGAGCCGTCCACGCTGGCCGTGGCCACCCTGGACGCCGAGGGGCAGGCGCGCTACTCCTTCCACGCCGAGGGCACCGCCGACTGGGAGTGGAGCGCGGCCGAGCTGTCCGACGACCGGCTCGGCGGCGTGTCCTGCCTGCACACGGGGTCGCTGACCCTGGTCAGGGAGCCGGGGGCAGGCGCGGTGGCCGCGTTCGTCGGGCGGGCCGCGGCGACGGTCTCGATCGATCCCAACGTACGGCCGAGCCTGGCCTCGCGGGAGGACTACCTGGAGCGGCTGCCGCTGTGGTGCGCGCTGGCCGACATCCTCAAGCTCAGCGCCGACGACCTGGCGTTCCTGATGCCGGACGCGCCGGTGGGCCGCGCGTGCGAGATCCTGCACGCGGCGGGGGCGCGGCTGGTGGTGGTGACGATGGGCGCCTCGGGCGCGCTGGTCTCGCTGGACGGAGCCGTGGCGACGGTGCCGGCGGTGCCGGTGGAGGTGGTGGACACGGTCGGCGCGGGCGACTCCTTCACGGCCGGGCTGCTGCATGCGCTGGAGTCCAGGGGGCTGCTCGGCGGCCGCCTGGATGGGCTGGACCTCGCCTCGGCCGCCGCGGCCGCCGCGCTCGGCGCCAGGGTGGCGGCGCTGACCTGCGAGGTGGCGGGCGCCGACCCGCCGTGGGCCGACCGCCTCACCTCCCAGCCAGCCCCCTGACCCCTACCCCTCGCCCGATGAAGTCCCCGGCTTCACCTCCCGGCCAACCCTCTGTTCGCACCTCCGCTCCTCTTCCCGAAGAACGGAAGCGACGTCCTCCCCCACCTCGCCGCAGAAGGCGAGCAGGCGCCCACGTCCGTCGTACGGCAGGACGCGCGAAGGCGCCCGCCTCCCTGTGGGGATGCGGGCGCCTCGGGGTGCGAATGGTCAGGCGGCGGCCCTGGTCGCGGTGGCGACCGTGGCCTCCTTCTTGACCCCGTTCACCGTCACCGCGACCAGCACCTGCCCGCGCCGCAGCGCCGTCAGCGTCCCCGTCGCGGGGTCGAGCGCCGCGACGTGCCACGGCTTGGCCTTCGACAGCCGCCCGATGTGGAGGTTCGGCGACCCCGACCACTCGGCCGACACCGGGTAGGCGACGGGAACCGTCCTGTCGCCCTGGGTCAGCGACGCCTTCACCGTCGCGGGCGAGCCCACGGAGACCGACTCGGGAGCCGTCAGCGTCAGCGTGTCCACATGCGGCCGCACCTGCGCCCCGATCCAGTCGGGCGCGTCGACGAACCAGTTGCGCCTGACGTGCTCGGCCTCCTTGGGCGTCACCGGGTCGACGCCCCACAGCGACCAGCCGGTGAACCCGCCGTCGTCGGCGGCCGTCGCCGGGTTCTTGCCCGAGTTGCCGTTGATGAAGTACGGCACCGCGTCCACGTGGGAGGCGTTGAAGGTGCCGACGTGCGCCCCGACGTACGCGGCGCCCTTGCCCGTCGTGCGCTGGAAGTCGGCCAGCCATCCTTCGACGAGCGCGGCCTCCTTCCTGTCGCCGAGCTGGCTGCCCTTGCCGGGCGTCGGGTCGCGCGGCGGCACGTGGAACAGCACGACCACCGACCCCACGGCCGGGTCGTCGGCCGCCGCGGCGAGCTGGTCGCGCAGCATCGCGATCTGGTCGATGCCGCCGCCGCGCAGGTTCAGCCTGGAGGTGTCGAGCGTGACGAACCTGGTCCCCTTGTGGTCGAAGACCTTCGAGGTGTCGCCGAACACGGCCCTGAAGTTGTCGATCTTGCCGCCCATCACCTCGTGGTTGCCCGGCACGTAGTGGTACGGCAGGGCGCCGCCGAGCTCCTCGTCGAGGATGCGCTTGGCCAGCGCGAAGTCCTCCGGCGAGGCCTCGTCCACCAGGTCGCCGTTGATGAGCAGGAAGTCGGGGTTGGCGGCCTTGAGCTCGCGCAGCGTCCTGCGCGCGTTCTTGACGAGGTCGCTGTCGGGCTGCCTGGCGACGAACTGGGCGTCGGACATCACCGCGAACCGCCACGGCATCGCCTCGACCGACGTCTTCACCACGGGATCGGCGACGCGCGCGGTGGGCGGCGCCTGCACGGACGGGGGCACCCTGGCCACCAGCCCGTCGATGGTGATCTCGTTGGTGTACTTGGTGTCGGCCCTGGTCTCGGCCACGTAGAAGCGGCGCAGCTTGAGCGGGTAGCTGACGCCCGGCGGCACCGCGAACTCGACGTACTTCCAGCCGCTCCAGGTCAGGTACGGCCCGCGCAGGATCTGCGACTGCCCCTGGGCGTCGTAGAACTCCAGGCTGGGCCACTCCCCCTTGCCCGAGGAGTTGATCCACAGCCCGAACGCCTGCGGCTGCCCGGGGATGACGATCTGCTGCGGCGGTGAGGCGTAGGCGGCGCGGGTAGCGGTCGACTGGGTGAAGTCGTAGGTGAGCTTGAGCCCGCCCGCGTCATGTCCCTGGCCGGCGCCGAGCGAGCCGCTGGCCCTGGCCGCCGCGAACGTCCACGAGGCCGCGTTGTCGAAGTCGGCGACCGCGACGTCCTCGAACCCGACGGTCACGGGCACGGCGGCCGTCGCCGCGCCGACGCGGACGTTGATCAGGCCGGAGCCGGTGCCCTTGAGCGCCTTGACGGTGAAGAAGCCGTGCTGGGCGGGCTTCACCTCGACCAGCGACGTGTCGTAGTCGAGCTTCAGGTCGTCGGGCTCGATGGGCGCGGAGTTGCCGTTGCGGTCGTAGCCGACGACGCCGAAGGTGCCGGTGGCCTCGGCCGCGGCCAGGCCCACCCTGTCGGTGGTGGCGCCGATGCGGACGAGCGGCTGGAGCACGGTCAGGTCGAGGCTGCCCTTGGCCGCGCCGCGGGTGGCCTTGACCGTGGTCTGGCCGGGGATCCAGGCGTGGAAGACGCCCTCCTTGGTGACCTTGCCGTGCACGGAGGCCGAGGTGTGCCACGAGGGGGCGCCCTCGGCAGGGCCGTACGTCTCGTCGTATCCGGCGGCGGTCAGCCGCCTGGTGAGGCCGGGGAAGACGCGGTCGGGACGGCCACCGGCGACCGGTCCCACGCCGGGCGCCTTGGCCGGGTCGCCGGCGGTCTCCAGCCAGAAGCCCTTCAGCTTGCCGCTGCCCTGCGGGGCGTAGAGGGCCAGGCCGTTGGGGACGTGCCGCTCGCCGCCGTCGGACGGGCTGTTCTCGACCTGGACGTCGGCGCTGCCCGGCTCGCGGGCGAGCATGGTGGAGGAGCCGCCGCCGTCGAGTTCGAGCGCGTTGTGGGCGCCGAGCTCGACCATGAGCGCGGCCAGTTCGCCGAGCGTGAGGCCGCGGCTGTCGGCCTGGCGGCCGTCGGCGGTGAGCAGGTACATCTTCCTGCCGTCGGCGGAGAAGCCGACCGAGGTGCGGGGGTGGCTGTCGGTGTCGGTGAAGGGCACCGCCTTGCCGTCCTTGACCAGGACGTTCCTGCCGCCGATCGCGGTCTGTACGGCGCCGCCGTCGGAGGGCTTGGGCTGGTACTTGACGTCCACGCGGTCGCCGACCTTGAGGGCGGCCAGCGCGTCGGCGCCCGCCTCCCTGCCGAGCAGGATCGTGGTCCCCGCGGGGATGGGGCCCTGACCGGCGCCGGTGCGCACCTCGGTGACGGTGCCGTCCACGAGGACCACTTCGGTGACCTTGGCGGCGTCGGAGCGCCGGTAGGAGCCCCACAACGGGGTGAACAGGCCGACGCCCCCGGCCTGGACGATCTGGTTGAACTGGGTGATGGTGATCGGCGCGCCGCCCGCGGGGGTGGCGCTGCCCTCGAAGGCCATCTGGAGCACACGGCCGACGCCCTCGTTCAGCGCGACGGCGTTGTTCCAGCCCTGGACGGGCGACTGGACGAGCGCGCCGTCCTTCACGCCGACGCCGAGGGCCGCGCCTGAGCGGTTGATGTCGAAGAAGTCGCCGTTGACGGCGGCCACGGCGCGCGCCCGTTTGGCGGGCCCGGACAGCGGCTCGGTCTTCGACACCTCGCCGGAGTTGAGGTATCCGGCGCTGACGCCGCCCGACAGGTCGGCCGCGAGCGCGTCGGCGCGCAGCCAGCCGGCCGCGCCGAAGCGGTCGAAGGAGGTGAGCGTGATGCCCGGCGCGACGGGCCTGGTCTTCGTGGCCGTCTCCAGCGACTGTCCCGCGGGGGCGTTGAGCAGGAGGGTCGAGTCGGCGGTGTAGGACGACGCGGGGGGCGCGTCCTCTGCGGGAGCGGGTGGGTCTGCCTGCGCCGGGGTGGCGACGAATGCTAAGGCGAGTGCGGCGGATGCCACGTAGCGGAGGGTCTGCACGACCGAACTCAATCGCGCAATGGTGACAAGTTTCAAGTCTTAGCAATGAACTAAAAGAAAACTTCAAGCCCTCGCCGTCATCGCACGAGGACCTCCGCGCGGAGATCGACCGCGCGTGAGGGCGACGCGCTGGGGGCGGCGCAGTCTGGGGCCGTTGATCGAAGCCTTAACCCCTTGGCTTTCGGGTAGCCGTCAACGCAGACTGAAAGGGCAGATCAACGCAGAACGCGTGGAGCAGCCGTGGACACTCTGTACGACCACATGCCGATCCTGTCGCGAGGCAGGCACCGCAACCCGCGCAAGGGCGCCTGCTTCATGGAGCTGGCCTCCTATCTGGCGGGCGAACGGTGGAGCGACCATCCCGCGTGCACACATCCGCTGCTCGCGGGCCTGGCCCGCCTGGTCAACGACCACACCACCGACAAGGGCAGGAGCAGGCTCGTCCCGCTCGTCCCCTCGATCATCGGGCTGACCGGTGACGACTTGCGGATCGACGCCAGGCTGGCCCTGCGCGCATCGACCACCGCGTTGCCGATCGCCGCCGCCGAGCGGCAGCTCGCGCTGGCCGTCTCGGTGCTGGCCGCCGAGGAGATGCTGGCCAGGCTGGACGGCCGTCCCGCGGGGCTGGAGGAGCGCAGCAGGTGGGCCTTCGACCAGGCGCCGCACGCCGCCGACTCGGCCCGGCGGTTCAGCCGGGCCGCGAAGATCACCGACAAGGGTTTTCGCAGGTACGCGGCGCCGAACGCGGTGCAGCTGTCGGTGGTGGGCATCGCCCAGGCCTGCGTGCCGGATCCCGACGCGATCCTGCACGAGTTGCTGGTCGGTGCGATCGCCGAATGCGCCGCGATGATCCCCCGGGCTCAGCCCCGGCCGGCCACCGCGACGCCGGCGAGCAGCACCAGCGCGAGCGCCAGCGCCCCCGGCGGGCCTACGTGGATGTGAAGCAGGCCGCCGCACAGCGCGCCGGCGCACATCGCGACAACTGAGACGAGCCGGCGCCTGCCGGCGACTCCAGGGGAGTCGCTGGCCAGGCCCGTTATGTCGGCCGTCAGGACCGTGGTGGTCATGTCGGGGACGGCCAGCTTCCTGACGACCGCGTTCTGCATGCCCATGCCGAAGGCGAGCAGCGAGATCAGCGCGGCCTGCGCGCCGGTGGCCTGATGCCCGAAGATCACTGATACCACCAGCGCCGTCGTGACGAACGCCAGGTGGGCGCCGGTGATGGGGGTGAACGCCCTCTCGACGGCCGCCGACCGCGCCACCAGCCGCCCCGCCGTCCACGCCCCGGCCACGAAGGCGGTGATGGCCAGCAGCGACGACCACAGCGACAGGTCCCGCTCTCCCGCCAGCGTGAAGCCGACGAAGACCACGTTGCCCGTCATGTTGGCGACGAAGACCTTGTTCAGCCCCATGAAGCTGACGGCGTCGACCAGGCCGGTGACGAACGTCAGCGGGATGAGCAGGGCGGGCAGGACGCCGTGCTTGTTGGTATCGCCTGGCAGCAGCCATCCGGCGACGCGGCCGAGCACGGGCGGCTACGACCTGGCCGAGGTGGCCGGCCGTACGCCGAGGACCATCATCCGGATGACGGTCACCTCGCCCTGGGTGACCGGCTCGCCGAAGACGCGTTGGACGCCGGCGGCGTCCTTCATGATGTCCATAGGATCATCTATTTCCCGGTGCGACGGAGAACCACCATGTCGCTTTGGTAGTCGCTGCCCTCCGTGGACCAGGAGGGCAGGGCCAGGCCGTGCGACATGAGCGTCTGCCCGTGCCACCGCTCGCCGGCGGCGTCCTGGTAGACGGCCTCGGGGTCGAGGCCCGCCAGCCGTACCCTGCGTGGCGGGTGTTTGGACAGCGCGAACGGGTTGTAGGCGAGCACGACCACGGTGTCCTCGTGGACGTACTGCACGGCGGAGGCCGTCACCCCCGCAGTCCCGGCCAGGCGGTACTGGCGGCCGTGCTGGATGACCGGCCGCACCGCCTTGTAGGCGGCGATCAGCTCGCGTGCCTGCTCCAGCTCGGCCGGGGACCATCTGGTGAGGTCGCCGCCGATGCCGAGCACGCCCGCCATGGCCACGTGGAAGCGGTAGGTCAGCGGCACCTCGCGCCTGGTGTGCGGGTTGGGGCTGTCGGTGACCCAGGCCGACATCGCGCCGGCCGGGTAGAGGTAGGAGTAGCCGTCCTGGATGGCCTGGCGGTCGCGGGCGTCGGTGTTGTCGGAGGTCCACACCTCGTCGGCGCGGCGCAGGATGCCGAAGTCGATCCGGCCGCCGCCGCCCGAGCACGACTCGAGGCGCAGCCGGGGGTGGCGCTCGCGCAGGGTGTCCATGACCGCGTAGACGCCGCGGGTGTGCTCGATCCACAGCAGGTCGGCCCGCTCCCCCGCCTGCGGCCAGCCCGCCTGGGTGAAGCTGCGGTTCATGTCCCATTTGAGGTAGTCGAGCCCGTACTCCGACACCAGGCCCGACAGCCAGCCGACCGCCCACTCCCGCACGTCGGCCCTGCCGTAGTTGAGCACGAGCTGGGCGCGCAGGGTGTCGCGGCGGCGGCCCGGGTAGTGCAGCACCCAGTCGGGGTGCTCGCGGTAGAGGTCGCTGTCGGGGTTGACCATTTCGGGCTCGACCCAGAGACCGGCCAGCATGCCGAGCTCGCGGACGGTGTCGAAGAGCTTGGACAGGCCCTGCGGGAAGCGGTTGGGGTTCGGCCACCAGTCGCCGAGGCCGCGCCGGTCGTCGGTGCGGGCGCCGAACCAGCCGTCGTCCACCACGAACAGCTCAACGCCCAGGTCGGCGGCCCTGCGGGCGAGCTCGATCTGACCCTGTTCGTGCACGTCGAACCAGGTGGCCTCCCACGAGTTGTAGAGGACCGGCCGCTCCTCGAACGGCGTGGGCAGGACGTGGTGGCGGGCGTAGTCGTGCCAGGCCCTGCTGGCCGCGCCGAACCCGCCGTCGCTGTAGAGGCCGAGGATCGGCGGCGTGACCAGCTTCTCGCCCGGGTCGAGCGGCCACGAGGGGCCGTCGTGGCCGAAGCCCGCGGTGACGGCGACGTCGCCCTCGGGACGGCGCTGCGCGGTCAGCCGCCACGAGCCGCTCCAGGCCAGCGCGATCGACCAGACCTCGCCGCGTTCCTCGGTGGCGTCGCCCGCGTCGATCATGATCCACGGGTTGGCGCGGTGCGAGGTCGTGCCCGTCCTGCTGGTGAACGTGGTCTCGCCGACGGCCAGCTCGGCCCGGTGCAGCTGCGTCTCCTGCGCCCAGGCTCCGGCTACCCCGGAGTAGCGGTAGGCCGGCTGCTCGGGGATGGCCCAGCTGCCGGAGTCGAGTCTGCCGATCCGTACGGCGTGCGGGCCCTCGTTGGCGAGGCTGACCCACCGTTCGACGACCTCCGCGGCCACCTTCACGTGCAGGCCGACGCGCAGGCCCAGCGGGTCGCGCAGCACCAGCTCGATCTCCGTGTCCGACAGCACCGCCTCGGCGAACGACAGCTCGACCGAGCGGACCCCGCCCGCGTAGGTCGCCTGCAGCGACGGCACGCCCCACCGGCGGCCGCCCTCGACGGGCAGCAGCTCGTCGATGTCGCGGGGGTCGTGGAAGCTCGAGCCGGTCCGTGTCGGCGCCTGCCCGACGACCTCGGCCAGCGCCTTGTCCGGCAGGCGCGGCCCCCAGTACCACTGCACGACGCGAGTGTCGTCGTCGGCCGTCTCGACGCCGAAGACGTAGGCGGAGGTCGTGGTGACGGCGGCCCAGGCGCTGTCGCCCACCGCGAGTACTTTCCCATGAGGCACGAACCCCATGAGATCGCATCGCGCTTCGGCGCCACTACGGGTTCCCCCTTGCGATGAATATGAAGACCGCTCGGCAGGAACCAGCACGTCGCCGCGGCGATACGGAACGACACCCTCACCCCCTGGCTGATTGCCCAGGGGATCGACACCAGGCGGCTGACCGTCGTCCACGCCGACATCACCCGGCCGCTCACCGGCCTGACTGACGCCCTGCTCGATGTCCGCGACGTCTACAACGCCGCCGCCCGCTTCGCGTTGGGCCTGAGCGCGGCCGAGGCCAGGGCGACCAACGTCCCGCCGAGGTCGCCGGTCGTCTCCTCGCGCTGGGGACGGCTCCGCCCCGGCCACCCCGCGGCACGCCGCGCGCCGTCGAGACGGCAGACTTTGCCGCGTGAAGCGAATCCTCATCATCGGCATCGGCGCGGGCGACCCCGACCATCTCACCCTCCAGGCGGTCAAGGCCATCGGCAGCGCCGACGCCTTCTTCCTCCTCGACAAGGGCGAGGCCAAGCACGACCTGGTCGACCTGCGCCAGGACATGATCAGGGCGCACGCCCGCGAGCCGTACCGGCTGGTGGAGGCTCAGGATCCGGAGCGGGACAGGACCACGCCCGCCTACGCCGCCGCCGTCGAGGAGTGGCGCTCGCGGCGCGCCGACCTGTACGAGGCGTTCATCCGTGACGAACTCGGCGACGGCGAGACCGGCGCGATCCTCGTCTGGGGCGACCCCGGACTGTACGACAGCACGCTGGCCGGCATCGAGGAGGTGGCCGAACGCGGCGAGGTGGCGTTCGAGTACGAGGTCGTCGCGGGCATCACCAGCGTGTCGGCGCTGACGGCGCGCCACCGCACCAGCCTGACCAGGGTGGCCAGGCCCGTGCACATCACGACGGGGCGGCGCCTGGCGCAGGAGGGCCCCGTCGCGGCCGACGACATCATCGTCATGCTCGACGCGCACTGCGCCTTCGCCGAGCTGGGCGAGGAGTTCCACATCTACTGGGGCGCCTACCTCGGCACCCCGGACGAGATCCTGGTGTCGGGGCCGGTGCCCGAGGTCGCCGACCGGATCCGCGAGCTGCGTGCGCAGGCCCGCGAGCGCAAGGGCTGGATCATGGACACGTACCTGCTGCGGCGCGTCAACCCCGCGTGACGCGCATGGCCGTCTCCCACTGCGCGCGGCGCGTCTCCTGGTCGATCAGGACGCAGTCCTCGCACATGCCGCCTCCGGGTACCCGGTAGTAGAGGCAGCAGCTGCGCCGGACGAAGAACGGCTGGCCTGGCGCGGGCTCGACCAGGTCGCCGGTGCCGCGCAGCACTCCCATCTCCAGGAGCTCGCGGCCGAGCGCGGCGGCCCGCGCGGCGAGCCCTGGACGCCCGCGGGCGATCGCGCGGACGGCCCCGGCCAGGGAGGAGGCGGCGTTGCCCCACAGCAGCCCCGGCGCGATCCGCACGACCTCCTGTACGGCCCGCGCGAGCGGCTCCAGCAGCCCGGACACCACGGTGCGGTACAGGGGCTCGGCCATCTGCTGGACGTCCTCGGCGTCCGCGACGTGCCATCCGGTCGGGCGCTCGGCGCGCAGCGGCAGCGGCCCGCCGGCAGCCGGATACCAGTGGAGCCGGGCGGGAGCGAGGTCGACGAGCAGGCCGTGCGCCACCGCGGCGCCGACCGCGGGCGACCAGAGGCGGGCGGCCAGGCCCTGGAACAGGATCGAGGCCGCCACCCTGGTCTCGCCGGTGCCCAGGCGCTCGGCGACGTCGGCGATCCGCTGCTCCACGGGCAGGTCGGTGAGCGGCCGCCAGCCCGGCTCGATCGGGCCGACGCCGAGCTCGAAGTAGCCGCTGATCGTGGACACGTCGGCGATCGCGTCGGCGACCGTCGGCGACGGGGCGGGCCGGTACGGCACAGCGACCATGCTCGCACACCCGCGACGAACCGGTGGGCCCGCGCGGGTGAGCGGGCAGCACGGGGCTGAGCCGCCAGTCCCTACCAGGTCGGCGGATCAGTGGGTCAGGGCCGACAGCTCGGCGATCGCCGCCGACTCCGCCTCGTAGATCGCGCCCACCCGCGCGCTGAGGTCGGCGAACAGCGGGGTCAGGTCGCCGACGGGGGCCGACCGGTCGACCTCGCCGCGGACCTCCCACAGCTCCTGCGCGAACGCTGCCGCCTGGGCGCCGCCCGCGCTCCCCTCCGCCAGGACGCTCTCCCTGATCGCCGCCGTCAGCTCCCGCATCCGGGCGAACTGCGGCACCGACGCGGGCAGCGCCGCCTCGGCGAGGTCGTGCCACATCGCGTGGATCTGCCGGAACCGTTCCGCCAGCCCGGCCAGGCGCGGCTCGCCCAGCAGGTCCGCGGCCTCGTCCAGCGAGCGCGCAAACAGGTCGCGCAGGTTCCCGCCGTCCATGCCGATCGGCTCGACCCCCTCCCAGACCGACAGCAGCCCCCCGGCCAGGCCGCGCCCGTCGGCGAAGACCTTGCCCCAGGCCTTGGCGTTCCTGGTGTCGCTCAGCAGCCGCGACCACTTGCGCCAGGCGGGCAGCGAGAACGAGTCGGACGCCGCGGACAGGTGCTCGGCGCAGTCACGCAAGCCCTCCCGCGCGGCGGCGGCCAGCGTCGCCCCGTCCAGGACGGCCTCGCCCAGGACATGCGTCACGTTCTTGTACGAGCCGACCCTGGCGCGCGCGGCGTCGACGCGCTCACGCGGGACGAGCAGCGTGGCCTGGCCCCGGTCGTCGAGGTACACGCCGCTCTCGTCGCGCCGGTAGGCGACCACGGGGTGCCCGCCGTAGCCGTCCAGCGCGGCGGGCAGCTGCCAGTACCCGAGGTGGTAGCGGTCGGGAAGGATGATGCACGGCCGTCCCGCGTCGAGCTCCTGTGCGAGCCTGCTGCTCGCGCCGCGGGCCCCGCCGGTGGTGTGCTCCTCGTACGGCACGCCGAGCCGGGTGAGCGTCTTGTCCATCCAGCGGTTGTGGTACTGCCACAGGTTGCGGAAGCCCAGGACCACGTGGCGGCTCTGGTCGTGCTGGAACTCCCACAGGATGTATCCGGCGCCGATGCCGCCGCCCGCCAGGAACACCATCGGCTCGCTGACGGCGACGCCCTGGTTGACCAGGATCGCGGTGATCGCCGCGCTCGAGGGATCGTGCCCGCCGACGAACCGCCAGCCGCCGTCGGCGTGCGGTTCGGCCTGCCCGACGAGGTGGGCGCGGGCGGTGGTGTAGCTTTCGCCCGTCTTGGCCATCCGCTGACGGATGCGGGCCTTGAGTTGCTTCTTGCTGGTCATGACGGCTCTCCGCGCGGCCGTTCGCCAGTGCCCGGCCCACGCCCGCGGCCCCTGGCGGCCGCGAAGTGTCGCGAGGCCGGTCAGACTGCCGCTCCCGAGGCGCGTACGTCCCCTTTGCCCCCGCGGTCGGCGGGTCGCGTGGGGACCCGCTCAGGAGGTTCGGCGGGAGAGAACCGCCGCGAGAGCGAACTATAACACCAGGGCGTCTAGTCGAGCAGCGACCGTACGGCCTGCTCGCTCCGCCCGACCACGGCCGACCCGTCGGCGGCGGTGATGATCGGCCGCTGGATCAGGATCGGGTTGTCGGCCAGCGCCCTGATCCACCGGTCACGGCTGGGGGCGTCGCGCGGCCAGTCGTTCAGGCCGAGCTCGGCGGCTCTGGCCTCGCCCGTCCTGGTGATGTCCCACGGTTCGAGGCCGAGCTTGGCCAGCACGTCGCGGATCTCGTTCTCCTTCGGCGGGTCCTCCAGGTAGCGCCGCACGGTGTAGCCGGCCCCGGCGGCGTCCAGGACGGACAGCGCGGACCGGCACTTGGAGCAGTCGGGGTTGATCCAGATTTCCATGATTTCCATGCTAGGGCCGACCTGCGTGGATCACTTCGCCACCACGGTGAGGTCCGCGGTGAAGTCGCGGTCCAGGGGGAACATCGGCCGCCTCAGCCGCGCGTACGGCAGGCGCCGCAGGTCCTGGTCGACGCCGCCCGGCGTCAGCGCCAGCAGCCAGTCGCCCGCCGCGTCGAACAGCTCGGGTTCGAGGTAGCCGATCTTGACGACCACGAGGTCCACCGTACCGACCTCGATGCCCAGCCGGGCGTAGGAGGCCAGCTCGCGGTACTGCATCCGCCGGGAGGTGACGAACACGCTGGCCCCGCCCACCCGCACGCTCACGCAGCGCCCGCCGTCGGGGTCGTCGGCGACCGCCTCCAGGACGCCGTCGAGCGGCAGCGGACCGGGCTCCCGTGGGTCGATGCGCCCGCCGACCAGTACGCTGACCGGCGAGCCGAGCGGTAGGTCGGCGACCTGCGCCACGGCCTCGGGGTCGACCAGCGAGGCGTAGACCGCCCTGATCGAGCCGTCGCGGATCTCCTGGCGCGCCAGCAGCCGGTCGAGGGCGTAGGTGACGTCGTCGGCGCCGCCGGCTCCGGGGTTGTCGCCGGAGTCGCTGATGAAGAACGGGCGGCGGGCGGGGTCCTTGATCGCCACCTGCGCCTGGTCGAGGCAGTCGTCCATGGTGCCGGTCGGGGCGACGAACGCGAACTCCTCGCGTGCCGCCCAGAAGTGCTCGCCGAGCTCGCGCGCCGCCTCGGCCGTGGCGGCGGCGTCGGTGCCGGTGGCGACGACGGCGCCGCTGCAGCGGGGCTCGTCGGCCCAGGCGAAGCCGATCCAGATCGCCGCGTCGATGACACCCCGCCTGGCCTCGACCTCGGGGACGCGGGCGTAGAGCCCCTTGGCCGGGTCGAGCCTGGTGCTGGTCATCTCGCCGGGCAGCAGGATCGGCACGTGGACGAGGGCCTTGCAGGGCCGATGCCCGCGGCGCAGCGCCTCGACCAGGTTGCGCGCGGCGCGCTCGCGGGTCTCCCACACGTCGACGTGCGGCGCGGTGCGGTAGCAGGTGAGCAGGTCGCACCCGTCGAACAGGGCGGGCGAGACGTTGCCGTGCAGGTCCATGGCCGCGGAGACGAACGGCTCGGGCCCGATGACCGACCGGATGGCGGTGACGAGGTCGCCCTCGGCGTCGTCGCGGCCGACGACGCTCATCGCGCCGTGGATGTCGAGCAGGACGCCGTCCAGGGGGCCCGCCGCTGCCAGCCCGTCGAGGATCTCGGCGCGCCATGCGTCGTAGGTGCCGGGGGCGACCGCGCCGCCGGGAAGGGCTCGCGCGTGGACGAGGGGGATCCATTCGACGTCGGCGGCCCACGGCTCGGCGGGCGAGAGCCAGCCGTACCGCGCCAGCAGGCTGTCACCACGGGTGACCTCGAAGTCGGCGGCGGTGCTCAGGTGCGGCGAGAAGGTGCTGGACTCGATGTGCACGCCGCCGATGGCGACGCGAAGGGGTCGGGACACGGGCGGGGGCTCCTCAGGAGGGTCGGACGTCGGCCGACGCGCGCACCAGATGCCCGAGCCCGGCCAGGGCGGCATCCGGGCCTGCGACGCTGGCCTCGATGGACAGGGACTGGGTCATGGACGGCAGGCAGCGCTCGTAGAGCATGCTCCGGGCGGCGGCCACGTACACGTCGAGGCTGGACAGCGCGCCGCCGATGACGACGGCGTCGGGGTTGAGGAAGTTGACCAGGCCGGACAGCGCGACCCCGAGCAGCCCGCCGGCGTGGCGCACCATGGTGACGACGGACGGCTCGGCGTTGACGGTCGCGGCGATGACGTCACGGGTCGTGGTCACCGGCAGGCCGCGATCCTCCAGCTGGCGGGCCAGGGCGGCGCCGCTGGCGACGGTCTCCAGGCAGCCGCGGCTGCCGCAGGAGCACTCGCGCTCACCACTGTCGGCCACGCGGACGTGGGTGACGTCGCCGCTGAGCCCGCGGCCCCCGCGGTAGACCTGGCCGCCGCTGACCAGGCAGCCGCCGATGCCGGTGCCGGCCTTGACGTAGATCATGTCGCCGGAGTCCCTGCCGCGGGCGATGTGCTCGCCGATCGCGGCGGCCTTGGCGTCGTTGTCGACGACGACGGGCACGCCGAAGCGCTGCCTGAGGTCGGCCTGCGCGTCGAAGCCGCTCCAGCCGGGCATCCGGGCCGGGCCGACCAGCCGTCCGTGCGGATGCTCGACCGGTCCGGGCAGCGCCACGCCGATCCCGAGCAGCGCCTGCCCCGGCGCGGTGGCCGACCTGATCCGCCCGAGCTCCCGGGCGATCGTGTCGAAGACCTCTGCGGGACCGGCCGCGATCTCGATGGCGGCCTCCTCGGAGGTGAGCAGCCGTCCGTCGGGTGAGCACAGGCCGATGCGGGCGTGCCCGGCGCCCAGCTCCGACACGGCCAGGACGCCGCCGACGTCGCGCAGTCGCAGGATCCGCGGTCGCCGTCCGCCGGTGGAGCGGCCCACGCCCTCCTCGAGGATGGCTCCCTCCTCCAGCAGGCGCCGTACGACGCTGGAGACGGTCGACGGTGCGACCTGCAGGGTCTCGACGAGGTCGGCACGGGACGTGGCCTCGCCGCTCGCCAGCAGGCTCAGTGCCTGCTCGCGCAGGTTGGCGGGACTCGATGGGTCCGACATGCCGCTCCTCCCTACGGCCGCATTCCCGGCCGCGCCGTTGCACAGAGCCCCATCATGGACCACGCGCCACTTCGACTCTAGCTCGAAATAAGTCAGCGAAACAAAGTGGTTTTGTTCCGTTGACTTCATACATTGCCGTCTATACATTCTCCGGATTGAGCGCACCTCGGCCCCGAAAGCGCAGGGCATGTGCACGTCAATCGAGGAGATCCCATGGGGAGCAGATTCCACCGGCGCGGGCTCCGCGGCACCGCGGTATTAGCAGGCGTGATGGCCCTCGGACTGGGCCTGGCCGCGTGCGGCGGCTCCGGCGGCGGCCCAGCCAAGGGCGCACAGGGCGGGGGCCAGGGCAAGGACAGCGTGACCGTCGCCCTGCGGACCCCGAACTGGATCCTGCCCATCTCGGCGCCCGGCTTCACCCAGGGCGAGAACGCCATCTTCGGCGCCGCGCAGTACCGCCACCTGTACGAGTACAAGCTGGACGGCTCGGCGCAGTACAACATCGACCCCGAGCGCTCGATGGCCGCGCCGCCCGAGGTGAGCGACGGCGGCAAGACGCTGACGATCACGCTGAAGGACAACACGTGGTCGGACGGCAAGCCCGTCACCACCCGTGACGTGCGGTTCTGGTACAACCTCGTCACCGCCAACAAGGACAAGTGGGCGTCCTACCGGGCCGGCGGCTTCCCCGACAACATCGCCGACTTCACCGTCAAGGACGACAGGACCTTCTCGCTGACGACGAAGAAGGCGTACAACACCGCGTGGTTCGTCGGTAACCAGCTCAACCGCATCGTGCCGCTCCCCCAGCACGTCTGGGACAAGGACTCGGCCACGGCGAAGGTGAGCGACCTCGACACCACCCCCGAGGGCGCCAGGAAGGTCTTCGACTTCCTCACCGCCGCCTCCAAGGACCCCAAGACCTACGCGACCAACGAGCTGTGGCAGGTCAACAGCGGCGCGTGGAAGCTGGAGAAGTACGTCCCGAACGGCGAGGTCGTCCTGACCGCCCGCCCGAACTACTCCGGCGCCGACAAGCCGAAGCTGTCCAGAGTGGTGCTGCGGCCCTTCACCGGCGACGACGCCGAGTTCAACGTGCTGCGCGCCGGCCAGATCGACTACGGCTACCTGCCGCCGGCCAACCTGTCCCAGCGCAAGTACCTCGAGTCCAAGGGCTACACGATCTCCCCCTGGTACGGCTGGTCCATCACCTATCTGCAGCTCAACTACAACAACCCGACGTCGGGGCCGCTGTTCAAGCAGCCGTACCTGCGCCAGGCGCTGCAGATGCTCATCGACCAGCCGACGATCAGCAAGGTCATCTGGTCCGGGATGGCCGCGCCGACCTGCGGTCCCGTCCCGCTCAAGCCGGGCACGAACGGGTCGAGCGAGGGCTGCGCCTACTCCTTCGACCCCGCCAAGGCCAGGCAGCTGCTGGAGAGCCACGGCTGGAAGGTGACCCCGGACGGGCAGACGACCTGCCAGCGGCCGGGCACCGGGCCCGACCAGTGCGGCGAGGGCATCGCCTCGGGCACCCCGCTGGCGTTCACCGTGACCAGCCAGACCGGCTTCGCCGCGACGACGAAGATGTTCGCCGAGATCAAGTCGCAGATGGCCAAGGTCGGCGTCGAGCTGACGGTCAAGGAGGTGCCCGACTCGGTCGCGGTCACCCCGATCTGCAAGCCGTCCGAGGCGACCTGCTCGTGGGACATGTCCTTCTTCGGCTCCCAGGGCAGCTGGTACTACCCGGCCTTCGCCAGCGGCGAGCGGCTGTTCGCCACCGGCGCGCCGGTCAACCTCGGCAGCTACAGCGACCCCGAGGCCGACCGGCTCATCGAGGCGACGCAGTTCTCCGCCGACGAGGCCACGCTCAAGGCCTACAACGACCACCTGGCCAAGGACCTGCCGGTGCTGTGGATGCCGAACCCCGTCTACCAGATCTCGGCGTTCAGGTCGGGTCTGCAGGGCGTCGACCCGCAGGACCCGATGAACGGCATGTTCTTCCAGGACTGGTCCTGGAAGAACTGAGTCGCCGACCCCGGTGGCGCCCGACCGCGCCGCCGGGGTCCCCGGAACGAGGAGGGGGCCTCCGTGGCCCGGTATCTGATCACGCGCCTGGGCCAGGCCCTGGTCATCGTCGTGCTCGTCACGATGATCACATTCGTCATCCTGCACCTGCTGCCAGGCGGCGTCGCCCGGGCCACCCTGGGCAAGGAGGCCACGCTGGAGCAACTGGCGGCGTTCAACCGCGAGATGGGCTACGACCGGCCCTGGGCCCAGCAGTACGTCATGTACGTCGAGCGCCTGCTCAGCGGCGACCTCGGCTACTCCTTCCAGCTCAACCAGTCGGTCACCGAGGCCATCGGCCAGCGCCTGCCCAAGACCATGGTGCTGTCGCTGCTGTCGACGCTGCTGGCCGTCGTCGTCGCCATCCCGCTGGGCGTCGTCCAGGCGGTGCGGCGCAACCGGTGGCCCGACTACGCCATCACCGCACTGTCGCTGCTCGCCTACGCCACCCCGATCTTCTTCATGGGCCTCATGATGATCATTGTCTTCTCCCAGGTCTGGCCGATCCTGCCGCCTGAGGCGCCGCAGGGCTTCACCCTGGGCGAGGTGCTCGCCGACCCGGCCGGGCTCGTCCTGCCCACCGTCACGCTCGCCATCGTGACCATCGCGGTCTACTCCCGCTACGTCCGCTCCTCGATGGTCGACAACCTCAACGAGAACTACGTCCGCACGGCCCGCAGCAAGGGGCTGTCGGAGGTGCGGGTGGTCGGGCGGCACACCCTGCGCAACGGGCTGTTCCCCGTCATCACGCTGCTCGGGATGTACCTGCCGGCGCTGTTCAGCGGCGCGCTGGTCGTGGAGTCGCTGTTCAACTTCCCCGGCATGGGCCAGCTGTTCTGGCAGGCGGCGCTGAAGCGCGACTTCCCCATCCTGTTCGGCGTGACCCTGATCGTCGCGGTCGCGACCGTGCTCGGCGCGCTGCTGGCCGACCTGCTCTACGCCGCCGTCGATCCTCGCGTACGGCTCAGGGCGGCCCGCTCATGACCACGTCGACAGAGACGACCGCCGAGCAGAGCGCAGCACTCGACGACGAGGCGCCCGTCCGAGGGCTGTGGCGCCAGGGCGTGGAGGTCTTCGCCGAGAACCGCCTGGCGCTGCTGGGCCTGGCCCTGTTCGTCGTGCTGGGCGCGGTCTGCTTCCTCGGCCCGCTCTTCTACCACACCGACCAGGTGCACACCGATCTCAGCGCGGTCCACCTGCCGCCCGGGACGCCGGGCCATCCGCTCGGCACCGACGGCGTCGGCTACGACCAGCTCGGACGCCTCATGCTCGGCGGCCAGACCTCCATCGTCGTCGGCCTCGCCGCGGGCATCCTGGCGACCGTCGTGGGCACGGTGTGGGGAGCCATCGCCGGATTCGCCGGCGGATGGGTCGATGCGGCCATGATGCGCCTGGTCGACGCGATGATGTCGATCCCGTCGCTGTTCCTGTTCATGCTCATGGCGACCATCGTCACGCCGAGCGTGCCGATGCTCATCCTCATCATCGGGGCCTTCGCCTGGCTGGGCCCGGCCCGGCTGGTGCGCGGCGAGGCGCTGAGCCTGCGCTCGCGCGAGTACGTCCACGCCATGCGGTCCATGGGCGGCACCGGCGGCCGTGCCGTACGGCGGCACATCATCCCGAACGCGATCGGAACGGTGATCGTCAACGCGACCTTCCAGGTCGCCGACGCCATCCTCTACGTCGCCTACCTGTCGTTCCTCGGCCTCGGCGTGCCGCCACCGGCCGCCAACTGGGGCGGGATGCTCTCCGACGGCCTCGCGGACACCTACAGCGGCCACTGGTGGCTGCTGTACCCGCCGGGCATCGCCATCATCCTCATCGTCCTCGCCTTCAACTTCATGGGCGACGGCCTGAGGGACGTCTTCGAGGTCCGCCTCCGGCGGCGCTAGCAGGAGCACGAGAACATGAGCGCACCCATCGACCCGGCCGAGCCCCTGCTGCGGTTGCGTGGCGTCAGCACCGACATCGCCCTGCGCAAGGGCGTCGTCCACGCCCTCGACGACGTCAACCTGGAGGTACGGCAAGGCGAGACCCTCGGCATCGTCGGAGAGTCGGGCAGCGGCAAGACGATGACCGCGCTGTCGGTCATGGGCCTGCTGCCGCCCGGCGGCGAGGTCGTCGGCGGCGAGATCCTCTTCGAGGGCCGTGACCTGCGGTCGCTGCCGCCCGCGGAGGTGCGCGGGATCCGCGGCGTCCGGATGGGCATGGTGTTCCAGGACCCGCTCACCTCGCTCAACCCGACGATGCGCATCGGCGTCCAGGTCGCCGAACCGCTGCGCGTCCACCAGGGGGTCGGCCGGGCGGAGGCGCGGGAGCGGGCGATCGAGATCCTGCGCAGGGTCGGGATGCCCCGTCCTGACAAGATCGTCGACGCCTACCCCCACCAGCTCTCCGGTGGCATGCGCCAGCGGGTCGTCATCGCCATGGCGCTGGTCTGCTCCCCCCGCCTGCTCATCGCCGACGAGCCGACGACGGCGCTCGACGTGACCACCCAGCGGCAGATCCTCGAACTGATCGATGACCTGCGCGAAGAGTTCGAGATGGCCGTCATCCTCGTCACCCACGACCTGGGTGTGATCGCCAGCCGGGCCGACAGGGTCGCGGTCATGTACGCGGGCCGGGTGGTGGAGTCCGCGACGACGGCCGAGCTGTTCCGTTCGCCGCGGCACCGCTACACCGAGGCGCTCATGGAGGCGCGTCCCGGTTCGGCCACCCAGGAGCGGCTCTACAGCATTCCCGGTCTTCCGCCGGACCTGTCCAGGCCCATGACGGGGTGCAGGTTCGCGCCGCGCTGCCGGTTCGTCTCGGACGCCTGCCGTACGACCGAGGTGAGCCTTTCGGATGGCGAGCATCGGCACGCGTGCCTGCACCCGGTCACCCGGCCCCTGACGGCCGCGCCCCGGCCCGCGCCCGCTGCGGCGGCGCAACCGTCAGGTCCCGACGCGGACGCGATCCTGTCGATCCGCGGGCTGGTCAAGGACTACGAGGCGGCGGGCGGCGGGCTGCGACGGGCCTCGGGCAAGGTGAGCGCCGTGGCAGGGGTGTCGTTCGACGTACGGCCCGGCGAGACGTTCGGGCTCGTGGGCGAGTCAGGATGCGGCAAGTCCACCGTGGGCCGGCTGGTCGTCGGGCTGGAGGAGCCGACCGGCGGGCAGATCGTCGTCGACGGCGCCGACATCGCCACGCTGGACCGGCGCGCGCGCCGCCGGATGCACCGGCAGGTCCAGCTGATGTTCCAGGACAGCTACGCGGCGATGAACCCGCGCATGCGCATCGACGCCATCCTGACCGAACCGCTGGAGATCCAGCAGGTGGACGACCCGGCCACACGCCGCTCCCGCATCGCGACGCTGCTGGACCAGGTGGGCCTGTCCCGGCGGGTCCTCGAACGCTACCCGCACGAGTTCTCCGGCGGCCAGCTGCAGCGCATCGGCCTGGCCAGGTCGCTGGCCCTGCGGCCACGGCTGATCGTCGGCGACGAGCCGGTGAGCGCGCTCGACGTGTCGATCCAGGCGCAGGTGCTCAACCTCATGCGGGACCTGCAGCGCGACTTGGGTCTGGCGTACGT
Organism: Nonomuraea sp. NPDC059194; assembly: GCF_042754765.1. Lineage (NCBI taxonomy): Bacteria > Bacillati > Actinomycetota > Actinomycetes > Streptosporangiales > Streptosporangiaceae > Nonomuraea > Nonomuraea sp. NPDC059194. The sequence continues at coordinate 59,983 of NZ_JBHZBH010000004.1, forward strand.
GTTCATCAGCCACGACCTGTCCGTCGTCGACTACATGGCGGACCGGATCGGCGTCATGTACCTGGGCAAGCTCGTCGAGGTCGGGCCGGCGCACGACGTGGTCAGAGCGGCCAGGCACCCCTACACCCAGGCCCTGATCGACGCCGTCCCCTCCGCCGACCCGGGCGCGGCGCCGCGCGAGAGCATCGCCATCCGGGGCGAGCTGCCCAGCGCGCAGAACCCGCCCACGGGCTGCCGGTTCCGGACGCGCTGCCCCCTGGCCCAGGAGATCTGCGAGAGCGAGCCGCCGCTGACGGGCGGCGCGCACCAGGTGGCCTGCCACTTCCCGCTGCGCGGCTGAGCGCCTGGCCACCGCGCGTGCCGGGGATCTACTCGGGTGCGCGGGTGTCCTCGGGTGCGCGGGTGTCCTCGGGAGCGGGGGCGAGGATGCGCCAGGCCCACTGGCGTACCTTCCACGTCCGGCGGGTCACGTCGGGGCCGAGCTCGCCGTCGGCGTTGACCGGGACCGGCTGCCCCGCGATCGCGATCTCCTTGGCCCGGTAGGTGCGCACCTCCGCCTGGGACGGATGCGTGCCGCGGCGTAGCCGTAGCGCGAAGGCGAGGCGAGCCAGCGGGTCCGTGGCGAAGGAGACCATCACGTCCACCAGCCCGTCGTCGGGCAGGGCGGCCGGGGTCAGCGGGACGCCGCCGCCGATGGACGTGCCGTTGCCCATGGCGACCATCAGGACCCTGCGCCGCCCGTCGGCCACCGTCGTGCCGTCCACGACGACGCGCAGCCGCCACCCCCGCGCCCGCACGCCCGCGATCATCGCGCCCACCGCGTAGGCGGCCCGCCGCAACAGCGGCTTGAGCGGTACGGCTTCGCGCGAGCCCCGCGCCCCGACGCCGACGTGGACGGCGTTGACCACCACGCCGCCCCGGTCGTCGGTGAGCAGGTCCATGGGGCGGGTGTGCCCGTCCAGGACGACCCGCGCCGCCTCCTCCGGGTCGAGCGGCAGGTCCAGGGCTCGGGCCAGATCGTTGCCCGTGCCCATCGGCACCAGCCCGACGGGCCTGGAGTCCAGTTCCCCGCGCGCGGCCAGCGCCGCCACCAGCGCGTGCAGGCTGCCGTCGCCGCCCATGACCACGGGGACGCGATCGGGCGCCTCGTCCAGCACCGCGCCGAGGTCGTCGGGATCTTCGCGGACCAGCACGTCGGCCTCCGCCTCGAGCACGTCCATCGCCGCGCGGCGGCTGTCGTCGTCGGCCCCGCCTGCCGCCGAGTTGCAGATCACGAGCAACTTCATGCTCTCCTCCTTCGCAGGCCGATCACCTACCCCGTTATCCCGGCACCTTCCTTTACAAAGTAGAGTCAGCGCGACCGCAACAGGGTCAGCACGGCCAGCACCCGCCGATGCCGATGCGGCGACTCCTCCAGGTTGGTTCCACGATGAGCACGCGCTCGGGCACGTGCCGATCCTCGCATGGGACAGCCGCCAGGGAACTATGGCAAACCTTCCACTCAGTACATTTTTGGCGGTCATATTGTGCAGCGTGGAGCGGGACCGGCGGCCTGAGCTGCCCTAACGTCGGTAGCCCCCTGATGAGGAGGCGACACCCGTGAACTGGCACATTCATGACTACCGCGAGGACGACCTCGCCGCCGTGGTCCATTTGATCGACACCACGGCAGGCCTGGGCCAGGAGTCGGTGTTCTCGCTCGCCGAGTGCATCGGGGCCCTGACCTCGGGCCAGCCGGCCGTCGTGGCCGTCCACCGGGGTGTGCCCATCGGGGCGGCCCTGTCCCACGTGTCCGGCGAACGGGCGTGGGTGATGCGTATCGCGATCGCCTCCACGTGGCGGGGGCGCGGGCTGGCCAGCGCGCTGCTGAGAGAGCTGGAGCGGCGGCTGATGGACGCGCGGGTGCGGCGGATCGCCTATGTGCTGCCGGAGGAGGAGCTGCTCGGCGAGGGGCTGGTGAACGCCGGCTACACCAGGCGGCCCGCCGTCGCCTATTTCGAGAAGACCGAGCCCGCCGTCGGCCTCGGCGCCGGCCTGCTGGCCGAGCTGGGCGGCCGGCTCCTTCCCGGCGACCTGTGGGACAAGGTGGCGGGCATGGAGGTGGAGAAGGATCTCATCGAGCGGCGCATCGTGCTGCCGCTGGCCGAGCCGGAGCGGGCCGCCAGGCACGGCGTACGCCCGCCCCGGGCGATCGCCCTGTTCGGCCCGCCCGGCACCGGCAAGACCACGTTCGCGCGGGCGATCGCCTCCAGGCTCGGCTGGCCGTTCGTCGAGCTGCTGCCCTCCCGGCTGGCCGGCGACGGCAACCTGGCGGAGGCGCTGCGCACCGCCTTCGCCAGGATCGCCGAGCTGGAGCGGGTGCTGGTCTTCATCGACGAAGTCGAGGAGATCGCCGCCGTGCGGGCCGAACGCCCCGAGGCGGGCAGCCACGGCATCACCAACGAACTGCTCAAGCTCATCCCCGGCTTCAGGGAGCGCGACGAGCGGCTGCTGGTGTGCGCGACCAACTCCATCCGCTCGCTGGACCCGGCGTTCCTGCGGCCCGGGCGCTTCGACTACCTGATTCCGATCGGCACCCCCGACGCGGCGGCCCGCTCGGCGATCTGGGGGCGGTACTCCGGCGGGCGGCCCGACGTGGACCTGGACACGCTGGTGGCGGCGAGCGAGCTGTTCACCCCCGCCGACATCGAGCACGCCGCCAGGTCGGCGGCGCAGACCGCCTTCGAGCGCGACCTCATCGACGCCGCGCTGCCCGAGGGGACCCCCGCGGGCGCCGGAACGGCCGACTACCTGGTCGCGATCGGCCAGTGCAGGCCGACCGTCACCGCCGCGATGAGCGACGAGTTCACTGCCGACATCACCTCGCACGCCCGCCTCTGAGCCCCGCGGAGGGGTCAGCGGTCGCGGTGGAGCATGGGCCGGGGCAGATCGCGGAGCGTGACTGAGGGCCACTGGACGCGCGGGAGCCAGTTCCACTGGCTGGGCCGCCGATCCCGGCGAACACGCGTCGCTGTCACGCGCCAGGCGGCCGGTACGCCACCTCTTGCCGGACGGCCTCGTCGATCTCGTCCGTCGTCAGGAGCACGACGGTCTTCGTCCGCACCGCGCCGGTCGCTGAGATCGTGAGGCCCACCGCGGCCGCGGTGACATTGTTCGGTACGTCGGTGATGACGTAGACGTCGCACTCGCCGAAAGCGTAGTAGAAGCTCTCGACCCGGCCGCCGATGTTCTCCATCATGCGGTCCAGCGCTTCACGACGTCCGGTGCCCCCCTCGCGAAGCAGACCCTTGAGTCCTTCCGGGGTGTAGGTCGCCTGGATGAGGTACTTGGGCATGGTCTTCGTCTCCTTCTACGTCACCACTACGGCTGTATCAGACGACGTTCTCGGCATCGGATGACGGTAATCCCACGGGCTGTCCTCGGTTCCGCTTGGCGCGAGTCCGGCCATCACGTTGAGCGCATGACGCGGAACTTCGGCCGAGGAGCTCTCTGATGTCGGACTGGTTGTTCAGGATGCCCAGTGCGCTGGCCGCCACCGGCGATCCCGGCCGGCCCGCCTGCGAGACGGCGAAGGCGACCACCCACCTGTTCGACGTCGACGACCCGGAGTCGTCCTCACGGGCGCTCTGGTCGGAGCGCGGCATCGCGATCATCGACTAGCCCGCTTTGGTGCGGGATTGAACATTGTGTCCTGCGTGGATAACGTCCGGGGGGATTCACCTAGCCGTTCGGAGTCGTTCATGCGCGATGTGGGCGGATTAGTTGGGCGGGACGCCGCGTTTCGGGCCCTCATGGAATCCATGGCGCATCCACCGTCGGTCGCCCTGGTGGAGGGTGAGCCGGGCATCGGCAAGACGACGCTGGTGCACGCCGCGGCGCGGGCCGTGCGGCCGGGCCGTACCATCCTGCTCGGCCACTGCCACCAGTTGCGCGAGCCGTTCCCCTACGGACCCGTCTTCGAGGCGCTGCGCGACCTGGCCGACCGGCTGCCGGGGCCGGAGCGGCTCAACCCGGTGACCGGGGCGCTGCGCGGCCACCTGCCCGAGCTGACCGGCGTGCTGCCCGCCGCGCCCATGCCGCTGACCGATCCCGGCGCCGAACGCCACCGGCTGTTCCGCGCGGTCCACGAGCTGCTGGCCGCGGCCGGGCCCACCGTCCTCATCGTCGAGGACCTGCACTGGGCCGACGACGGCACCCAGGACCTGCTGCGTTTCCTGCGCCGCCGCCCCCCCGAGGGTCTGGCGCTGGTCCTGACCTACCGCGATCAGGACCTGCCCGCCGAAGGCCTGCCGCTCGGCGCCTCCTACCGCCACTCCCCCGGCGCCACCACCGTGGTGATCTCCCTGGAACCGCTCGACGCACACGACGTCGGCACGCTGGCGGCCACGCTGCTCGGCAGGCCCGGCCTGCCCGCCGGGTTCGTGGCGCGGCTGCACGAGCGCACCTCGGGCATTCCGTTCCTCGTCGAAGAGGTGGTCCGCTCCCTCGGTGACGACCGCCGTCCCGAGGCGCTCGAACGCGCGGGCGTGCCGCGGCTGCTGCGCGAGTCGATGACCGAGCGGCTGTCCAGGCTGTCGCCCGCGGCGCTCGGCACCGTGCGCGCGGCCGCCGTCCTGCGGCTGCCGGTCGGCGAGCCGCAGCTGGCCGCGGTGGCGGGCGACGCGGGCGGGCTGGTCGAGGCGCTGCGGCTCGGCGTGCTGCACGAGTACCGGGACGACAGTTACGGCTTCCGCCACGCCCTGGCCCAGGAGGCCGTCTACGACACCATCCCCGGCCCCGACCGCAGGCTCGCCCACGAGCGGGCCGTCGCCGCGCTGGCGGCGCTCGACCCTCCGCCGCTGGTGCAGCTCACCTTCCACGCGCGCAGGTCGGGCAACCTGGCCGCCTGGCTGCGGTACGGCGCGGCGGCGGCGGCCAGGGCCGCGGCGATGGGCGACACGCCGCTGGCCGTCGAGGTGCTGGAGGAGATGCTGGCCGACCCCGAGCTGCCCGGCTCCGAACAGGTGGCGCTGGTGCTCACTCTGGGCCGCCTGTCGCTGGCCGGGCTGTCGTATCCGCGGGTGATCAGGCTGCTCAGGCACCTGCTCACCGACGACCGGCTGGCGCGCGACCTGCGTGGCGAGGCGCGGCTGTCGCTCGGCCTGATGCTGTTCGGGCAGGGCGGCGACGTGGTGGCGGGCCGCTCGGCGATCCTGGCGGCCGTGGAGGAGCTGGGCGACCGGCCGCTGGCCGCCAGGGGCCTGGCCGCCCTGGCCATGCCGGGGTGGGGCGCGGAGTCCCTGCCGACGCGGGAGAAGTGGATGGCGCGGGCGGAGGAGCTGGTCGCGACGGCCGACGACGCCGAGCTCGAGGCTGCCGTGCGGGGCAACAGGGCGGCGCTGGCCATGTCCGTCGGCGCGCCGGAGACGGGCGCCATGGTGGCGACGCTGCCCGCCACGCATCCGTCGGCCGCCGTGCGCAGGCAGGTCGCCCGCACCTTCTGCAACCTGTACGACCTGGCGGCCACGCTCGGCCGCTACGAGGAGGCCGAGGAGTACGGCAGGCAGGTGCGCGCGCTCGCCGAGGAGACCGGCGCGTTCTTCCCCGCCTACCTGGCCCAGGGGGTGACGCTGCGCGTCGAGCTGCTGACCGGCCGGTGGGACGGCCTGGCCGCCAGGGCCGCCGCGGCGATCGAGGCCATGGAGGAGTCGCCGGTGGCGGCGATGGAGGCGCACTTCGTGCTCGGGCGGCTGGCGCTGGCCTCGGGCGAGTGGGCCGAGGCGGCCGCGCGGCTGCGGGCCGCCGGGCTCGGCGCGCCCGACGCGCACTACCTGCCGCTGGTGCTGGGCGCGTGGGGCGGCCTCATCGAGCTGCTGCTGGCCCGCGGCGAACCGGCGCGGGCCGCGGCGGAGGCGGGCAAGGCGGTGGCCAGGCTCGGCGCCACGGGGGTGTGGGTCTGGGGCGACCAGCTGGTGCCGCCGGCCGTCGCCGCCCTGGTCCAGGCCGGGCGGGTGGCCGACGCGACCGAGCTGACCTCGCGTTTCGCCGAGGGGATCCGGGGGAAACAGGCGCCGTCGGCGGCGGCCGCGGTGGAGTTCGCGCGCGGCACGATCGAGGCGGCCGGCACCGACAGCGCGGTCAGGCACGAGGCGGCGGCCGAGCACTTCGCACGGGCTCGCGCCTGCTACGCCGCCATGCCCCAGCCGTACGGCGCGGCGCGCGCGGGCGAGGCGGAGGCCGGTGCCAGGCTCGCCATGGGTGACCGTACGGCGGCCGCCGCTGCGCTGGCGGAGGCGGCGGAGCGCTTCGCCGCGCTGGGCGCCACCCGTGACGCGGCCAGGTGCCGGCACGAGCTGCGCGGATTCGGCGTGGCCACACCCGCGGTCCGTCGCCGGGCCGCGGGCCTGCTGTCACCGCGCGAGCGGGAGGTGGCCAGGCTGGTCGCGCTCGGCCGGACGAACAAGGAGATAGCGGAGGTGCTGTTCCTGTCGCGCCGTACGGTCGAGACCCACGTGGCCACCCTGCTGCGCAAGCTCGGTGTGCGCTCGCGCACCGAGATCGTGGTCCCGGCCGAGGATCCGGCCGGGACCACCGGTGCCTAGACGGTGATGCTCCAGGAATCGAGGACTCCCTCGTCGAGGAAGTAGACGTCCTCGATGTCGAGCACCCATGTGCCGGCCGCCTGCTGGTTCACCGGCACCGAGAAGTTCCTGGTGCCGAAGACCGTGCAGGACGAGCCGCCCGGGGCCCTGAGCTGGTACCACGTGCCGTTGGGGCCGCGCAGCCAGATCGACAGGTCCTCGGTGCAGGTGTGCGTGCTGGTGATCGAGATCTTCACCGGGGACACCGCGCTACCGCTCGCGGTGGAGGTGATGGGGCTCTGGATGTAGCCGAAGTCCTCGATCTGGTAGTCGGTGTCGTTGCGGAACGTGCGGCCCGGCTGGGTGTTCTGCACGGTCAGCGTGAACACGGTGGTGCGGGTGCCGGTCTCTCCGGTGCCGACGATCGTCACCTGGTGGTTGCCCGCGGGTGTCGAGGCGGTGGTGCTGATCGTCAGCGTGGAGTTCGCGCCGGAGGTGACCGACGACGGGTTGAAGGCCGCCGTGGCCCCCGCCGGCAGGCCGGTGGCGGTCAGGTTGACCGTCTGCGCGGTGCCCGCGGTGGTCTGGGTGCCGACCGTGGTGGTGATCGCCTGTCCCGCCTGGACGGTGCCCGAGGAGGGGTTGACCGCGACGGAGAAGTCACGCGAGGTGGGGTTGCCCACCGCGAGCTTCCAGATGGCGTACGCCGAGGCGTCGGCCGCCCGGTCCAGGATCGTGTCGTTGATGTTGGTGGTGGTGTCGCAGGAGGCGTGGTAGCAGGAGTCGTAGGCCTGGCTTGCCGTACCTCCCCACTTGGCGGCCTGGGCCGCGGTCTTGCGGGAGCTGGCGCCGGCCGCCACGCCCGACGTCGCGATGCCCGCGTTGCGGAAGGAGGCGTCGTCGGAGCGGTTGGCGCCCTCGGTGTTCTCCTCCGGCTGCAGGTTCAGCGCGTCGTAGAACGCCTTGAGGTGGGTGGCCGCGGTGGTGTTGATGTTGTTGATGAAGTAGCCGCCGTTGCGCGAGCCGACCATGTCGTAGTTGTGGTAGACCTGGATCTTCGCGCGCTCGGCCGAGCTGAGCGAGGCGACGTAGCCCTCGGAGCCGTTGAGGCCCTGCTCCTCGTCGCTCCACCAGCCGAACCTGACGTGCTTGGCCAGCGTCGGGTTCTTGGCGGCCAGGGTGAGCGCGACCTCGAGGAGCGCGCCGGAGCCCGAGCCGTTGTCGTTGATGCCCGGTCCGGCCGAGACGCTGTCGAGGTGGGCGCCCGCCATGATCACCTGGTTGGCGTCACCGCCGGGCCAGTCGGCGATCAGGTTGGGTCCTGCGTTGGAGCTGCAGGTGGAGCCGCAGTTCTGGCGCACGACGGTGTAGCCGGCGGCGGTCAGCTTCTGCTCGATGTAGGAGACGGAGGCGGTGTAGCCCGCGCCGGTGGAGCGGCGGTTGCCGCCGTTGTTGGTGGCGATCGTCTGCAGCTGGGTCAGGTGCGCCTTCACGTTGGCCAGGCTGACGTCCGGCGGATCGGTCGGGTTCGGCCCGCCGCCCACGGTCAGGGCGTAGGTGGCGGTGTGGGTGGCCGTCTGTCCCGTGCCGGTGACGGTGACGGTGAAGCTGCCGCTCGGCGTGGAGCCGCTGGTCGTGATCGTCAGCGTGGAGGAGTTCCCGCTGGTCACCGAGGTGGGGTTGAAGGTGGCGGTGGCGCCGGAGGGCAGGCCTGAGGCGGTGAGGTTGACCGTCTGCGCGGCGCCCGAGGTGGTCTGGGTGCCGACCGTGGTGGTCACGGACTGCCCTGGCTGGACGGTGCCGGAGGCCGGGTTGGTGGCGATGGAGAAGTCCTGGCCCTGGGCGGTGCAGGTGGGCTCGCCGGACTGCACCGGCACGCTCACCGCGTTCCACGCCGCCTTGGTCGTGGCGCACTCGGCGCTGTTGGCACCGTACAGCTCCACGACCGCGGCCAGCGACGCGGAGCGGACGTTGGCGTAGCGCCAGGACGAGGTCTTGCGGGCCAGGGCGCCCATGAAGATCTTGCCGGCCTTCTGGATGCCGACGCCGGTGACCGACGAGGGGCCGCCGGAGCAGATCGGGCTGTTCGGCTTGCCGCCGCCCGGCGACGAGCCCTCGGCCAGCAGGTAGAACCAGTGGTTGAGCGGGCCGGCCGCCGCGTGCACCTCGGTGCCGGGGATCGAGGTGGACCAGCAGTTCGGGTCGCCGACGCGCGACGGGTCGTGCATGTACCTGATCGGGCCGTCGCCGACGAGGTTCACCTCCTCGCCGACCTCGTAGTCCGGCGGGTCACTGGCGTTGTTGGCGAAGGCCTCGGTCAGGGCGCCGAAGATGTCGCCGGTGGCCTCGTTGATGCCGCCGTTCTCGTTGCCCGATCCGGCGCCGCCGGGCGTGGTCTGGAAGATGGCGTGGCCGTACTCGTGGCCGACCACGTCCATCGGGGTGGCCTGGCGCTGGTTGTCCTGGGAGTGGCCGAAGTTGGTGTAGCTGCCGTTCCAGTAGGCGTTGACCTGGTTCAGGCCGACCCTGGCGGGGAAGCCGCGGCCCTGGCCGTCGATGCCGTTACGGCCGAGCCAGTCGCGCAGCATGTCCCATTCGCGCTGCACGGCGTAGAGGGCGTCGACGCAGGCCGTCTCCAGGTTGGTGCCGGAGTTGTTGCCCCAGGCGTCGTCGGGTCCGGTGTACGGCTGGCCGTTCTGCCCGCCGCACTGGATGCCCGGCCTGGAGGTGTCGACCATGCGGTAGGTGCCGCTGGACTGGCTGGTGTCGATGGTCACGCTCGGGTAGTAGTTGCCGTTGCCGGTGCCGGCGCGCACCTCGTCGTAGGAGTCGGCGACCTTGCCCGTGCGGGCGTCGACGAAGACGTGCTGCTTGCTCGGCTTGCCGTCGGCTTCGCCGGAGACCACGGTCTCCCAGGCGAGCCTGGGCCGCTCGCCCCAGGCCAGCACGACCAGGCGCGGAGCCTCGCTGTCGTCGACGCGCGACAGCCGGGCCCTGGACGTCCTGATCGCCCGCTCGGCGCTCACCCGCGGCTTGACGCTGAGGTTCTGCGGGGCGGGCCCCGAGGCGGCGGTGGTGTCGCGCACCCGTCCCTCGGAGTCGGTGACGACGACCGCGTCGCCGCCGACGACCGGCAGGCCCTTGTAGGTGCGGTCGTAGGAGACGTAGAACATGCCACTGGCGCCGGCCGTCACGGCTCGGCGCCAGTAGGTCTCGTCGGGTCCCTTGCGTAACTCGTCCAGCCCGCTGGAGACTGCCTGGTCGGCGGCCTTCGCGGCGAGGCTCTCCGGGTCGTTGGCGGCGGTCAGGTTCTGCGGTGGTCGGACGCCAGGCGGTGCTGCTGCGGCGGCGGCCGGATTGATCACCAGGGCGGTCGTGGTGGCCAGCCCGGCGACGGCCGCGAGGACGGATCTGCGTCTCACTCGCCAGTTCCTTTCGTGCGTCCTCCGTACGGCTCCGCCGCGTGGGCGGAGCGGTGTGGAGGTGGGGGGTGTGGCGGCTTGACAGTAGATCCGCACTCGCCGAAAAGACATCCGTATGACCATCGGTATAGGTACGGAAAATGAGGACGCGTCATGATCTGTCTAGGGGGAAGACACCTGGGACACGCCGCCGCCCGCCCTGTCGTCTGTCCTGGTAGCCGACGTCACTGTTCGGTCAGGCGGGCGCGCACTCCTTCCATCTTGCGCCGGAGCTCATCCTCGGTGAAGACGCGCCGGTCCATGAGCGAGTGGGCGACCGCCAGCGCCGACCGGGTCCGTACGGGAAAGCCGGCGTAGACGCTCTCCCCCAGCCGGTCCTCGGCCTGGCGGCGCTCCAGGTCGTCCAGCGCGCCGCCCGCCGACAGGCACTCGCAGGTCGCCTGCATCCTCGACTCCCACACGGCGGGCTCGTGCTCGTCGAATTCCCGCAGGGTCTCCATGAGGACGTCGTACGCCTTCATCCCCGGCCTCCTGCGGCGAGGTTCTCGGTGGACCTGTCCGACGTCCTGCCCACCGCGGGCAGCGCGACGCCGATCATGGTGTCGCGGGTGACGATCTCGGCGAGCTGCTCCTCGGTCCACCCCTCGGTGCCCTCGGGGCGCATGGGCATCACCATGAAGCGCGACTTCTGGTTGGAGTCGTGCACGCGCACCTCGACATCGGACGGCAGGTGCAGGCCGAACTCGGCCAGCACCTCGCGGGGCCGTCTGACCATCCGGCGCCGGTAGCTCGGCGTCCGGTACCAGTCCGGCGACATGCCGAGGACCGGCCTGGGGTAGCACGAGCACAGCGTGCACACGATCACGTTGTGCACCCGCGGCGTGTTCTCGAGCACGTAGAAGTAGGTGTAGTCGCTCGGTGTCCCGGCGCCGGTGGGCTGCAGCCAGTCGATTCCCACCTCCTTGCACGCCTCCGTGCCGTCAGCGAGCAGGCGCTGCTTGAAAGCGGGGTCGGTCCACGCCTTGGCGACCAGCTTCGAGCCCCCGTGCGGGCCGACGCCGTCGGCCCACTCGGCGAAGCGCCGATGGTCCTCGGCTGAGAACAGGCCCTTCTCGATCGCCAGCTCCCGCACCGCGAGTTCGAGCACCTCGAACTCGCTGACCCGCGACGCCACGGGAAAAGCGGTGTGCTCATGGTCGTGCCCGCTCATCACTCCCCCTTGTCCGCCGGCTCCAGCCAGCGCTCCGAGAACTCTGTTTCCAGGGTGTCGACGTCGAAGCCGGTGTAGTCCGGCCACAACTCGGTCTGCTTGAAACGGACGACGTAGAAGTGCTCTTTGCGTCCGTCCTCGTCCCTGCCGAACGCCTCGTCCTCCGGAATCACCCATTCGGGCCGGTGTTCCACGACGACGCCGGTATGGCCCCGGGTGAATTTCTGGGTGCGGGCGTGGAAAAGCGTCGTCTCGTCGCGGACGACGACTCGGTCACCGATGTTGTATTTCGGCGGGGCCATCAGCTTTTCGCCTCCAACCGGGCGCGCACCTCGTCGATCTTGGCGCTCAGCTCGTCGGTGGTGATGAGTCCCTCGTCGACGAGGTACCGCGCGGCCACCGTGATCCACCGGGCGTAGTAGGGCAGCCCGTAGTACAGCGTCACCCCGAGGTCGTTCTCGGCCCTGCGCCGCATCTCGGCGTTCCATCCGGTCCGCCAGGCCAGGCATTCGCAGGTGAGATAGGCGTTCATCTCCCACTCCTCCTCGCCCTTCTCCAGGTGGGCCTGAGGAGTGTCGGGCTGGCCGCCGACGTCGTGGGGCACCGCCCGCAGCGCGGCGTACAACTCGTTCGAGATGGTGTACGGCGAGTCCAGCGTGTCGCGCTCTTCGGGGGCCAGATTCCTGACCTTCGCCAGGAGCGCTTCGTACCGCATTCTGGACATTGTTTTCTCCTCTCCGTCGAGAAAACGTCGAAGGGGACCGTACCCAGGCGCTTTACGCCGAGTTCCCGATGTGGATCAAGGGCGCGAAAAGAATCCTTGACCGCGAAATCAGGCCCATGGAAAAAGAGTTTCTCGGCAGAACAAAAAGGCGCCTTTCTCGGAGAAATAACCGTTGGAAAGGCGCCTGATTTCGCTTGTCAGGCCCGCGCCGCGTCCTCCGGAAGCGACGCGGCCCGCGCTTCGATCGCGGCGATCAGGGCCTCCACGCGGACGTCATAGACCGCCTCAGAGCTGACCTCCGCCAGCTCCGTGCCGAGCCGGGTGATCACGGGAAACCGCTCAGGGTCGACCGTCCGGTACTCCCGCACCCACGCCGACTCGTCACCCGCCCTGATCTCGGGGGCGAACAGCACATAGGCGGCCGACTGGCCCACGTACGACAGGAGGGCGTCGGCCACGACCCGGTAGTACAGCGCGGCGTCGGCGCCGTCGAGCCCCGCCTCGGTGACCACGCCGAGGATGAGCTCGACGATCCTGAACTCGTTGATCCGCCTGGTCGTACGGCTCGCGGTGATGGAGGCCACCGCCGGATACTTGAGTCCGACCCGCAGTGACTCTCGGGCCAGTGCCCGCAACCGGTCCTTCCAGCCCAGCCCGCCGGGAACGCCCTCCAGGACCTCGCCGTAGACCCGGTCCGCCACCGACAGCAGCAACTCGTCCTTGTCGCGGAAGTGCCGGTAGATCGCCGTGGGGTCGGCCCCCAGCTCCTCGCCCAGGCGGCGCACGGTGAACGCGTCCTCGCCGCCTCTGGCGGCGATGCGCAGGCTGGCCTCGATGATGGCCTCGGGGCTGAGCTGACTGCCCGAGCGCCTGGTCCTCACAGGTGTCTTCGCCATGATCGCCCCAGTGTATCGGTTCGGTCTCCGCCTAGCGCAACAGTGTTGACATCTATGTTGCGCTGGCGTTCACTCCTCCCCAACACTGCGTGAGCGGAAGGTGCTGTCATGGTGGAAACGATCTTCGTTGGCGGGCGGGTCTTCACCGGCACGGCCGATGCCCCGATCGAGGCGGCGGTCGCGGTCGGCGACGGCCGCATCCTGCTGGTCGGCGACGAGGAGACGGTGCGGGCGTCGGCGGGCGAGGACACCGAGGTGGTGGACCTCGCCGGTGGGCTGCTCATGGCCGGTTTCCAGGACGCCCACGTCCATCCGGCCTTCGGCGGCGGCCAGATGCTGCGTTGCGACCTGTCGGCCGAGCACAGCGTCGAGGGGTACCTCGCGGCGATCACCGCCTACGCCGAGGCGCACCCCGACAAGGCGTGGATCCACGGTGGCGGCTGGTCGATGGACGCCTTCCCCGGCGGCACGCCGACCAGGCAGCTGCTCGACAAGGCGGTTCCCGACCGGCCCGCGCTGCTGACCAACCGCGACGGGCACGGCGCCTGGGCCAACAGCCTGGCCCTGCGCCTGGCGGGCCTCGACCGTGACACGCCCGACCCCGTGGACGGCCGGATCGAGCGGGAGCAGGATGGCACCCCGCAGGGCACCCTGCACGAGGGGGCCATGACGCTGGTGAGCGAGCACGTGCCGGTGGCCGACGCCGAGGAGGCCTACGCCGGCCTGCTCGCCGGCCAGGCCCACCTGTTCTCGATGGGCGTCACCGGCTGGCAGGACGCCATGATCGGCGCCTTCCCCGGCCACCCCGACAACTACGGGGTCTATCTCCGGGCCGCCGCCGAGGGAACGCTGCGGGCCCGCGTCGTCGGCGCCCTCTGGTGGGAGCGCGAGCGCGGTCTGGAGCAGATCCCCGAACTGGTGGAACGGCGCCGCACCGGGCAGGTCGGCCGGTTCAACGCCACCACCGTCAAGATCATGCAGGACGGCGTCGCGGAGAACTTCACCGCGGCGATGCTGGAGCCGTACCTCGACGGCTGCGGCTGCGCGACCGCCAACAGCGGCATCAGTTTCGTGGACCCCGGCCTGCTGCGCGAGGCGGTCAGGGAGCTGGACGCGCTCGGCTTCCAGATCCACTTCCACGCGCTCGGCGACCGTGCGGTCAGGGAGGCGCTCGACGCCCTGGCCGGGGCGCGTGCCGCCAACGGCGCCAACGACAACCGCCACCACCTCGCGCACCTGCAGGTCGTGGACTCCGCCGACATCGCCAGGTTCGCGCAGGTGGGCGCCGCCGCCAACCTGCAGCCGCTGTGGGCGGCGCACGAACGCCAGATGGACGAGCTGACCATCCCGTTCCTCGGGTCCGAGCGCGCGGCCCGGCAGTACCCCTTCGGCGACCTGCTGCGCGCGGGCACCCGTCTGGTCGCGGGCAGCGACTGGTCGGTGAGCAGCCCCAACCCGCTGTGGGGTGTGCATGTCGCGGTCAACAGGACGGTGCCCGAGGGCGAGCCCGGCGAGCCGTTCCTGCCCGAGCAGGCGCTCACCCTGGCCCAGGCGCTCACCGCCTACACGGCGGGCAGCGCCTGGATCAACCACCTGGACGACGTCACCGGCACGGTCGAAGCGGGCAAGTACGCGGACCTGGTGGTGCTGGACCGCGACCCCTTCGCCGGGCCGCCCGAGGCGATCGGCTCGACCCGGGTCGTCAGGACCTATGTCGAGGGCTGCCTCGTCTACTGCGCCTGATCTCCGGGCCTGATCCTTCGCGAAATACCCCCGAAAGGCGTGACTCATGAGCAGACGACCGCGGGCAGCGCTCGCCGTACTCTCCCTCGCCCTGGCCGCGGCCGCGTGCGGCGGGGGTGGCGGTAGCAGGGGCGCCGCCCCCGTGCCGGGCCAGGGCCTGAGCTCCGACACCCCCAAGCCCAAGGGTGACATCGATGCCTTCACCTGGGTCTCCTATGCCGAGCCCCCGACCCTCGACTACGTCCACGCCTTCGACTACCCGCAGAACATGGTGCTGGCCAACGTCTGCGAAAGCCTCATGCGCTGGACACCCGACCTGAAGGAGGAGCCCGGCCTGGCGGAGAAGGCCGAGCAGCGCGATCCCAAGACGCTCGTCTACACGATCCGCAAGGGCGTGCGGTTCCACAGCGGCGCCGAGATGACCGCCGACGACGTGGTGGCCAGCCTCAACCGGCACCTGGACGAAAAGGTCGGCTCCTACTGGATCTCCAGCTTCCGCAACGTCGAGTCGATCAGCAAGACCGGCCCGATGGAGGTGACCGTCAAGTTCAAGCGGCCTGACGCGCTGTTCAACCTGGAGATGGGCGCCTCGCCGGGCACCGTGGTCAGCGCCGCCTCGCTCAAGGCTCAGGGCAGGGCGTTCGGCACCGCCGACGGCGGCCTGGACTGCACGGGACCGTTCAAGCTCGGCACCTGGACCAAGGGCCAGTCGATCCAGCTGGACCGCTTCGCCGGCTACTGGGGCGACAAGGCCAAGGCGGGCAAGGTCACCTTCACCTTCGTACCGGACACGGCCGCCAGGACCAACGCCCTGGTGACCGGCGAGGCCGACGGCGGCTACATGATTCCCGCCGCCTCCATCGCCGCGCTGCGTTCCTCGGGCGCCGGCACCGTCTACGGCGGTCCCAACCTGACCACCGCGAACCTGATCGTCTCCGACCTCAACGCCGGCCCGCTGTCCGACGCCAGGGTACGGCAGGCGCTCTCCCTGGCCATCGACAGGGAAGGCCTGGTCAAGGCTGCCCTCGGCGAGTACAGCGCACCGACGCTCGTGCCCGGGCCCGTCCAGGCCTGGCGCAACGTGACGGAGGCCAGACCCGCCGCTCCGACCGGCAAGCGCGACCTCGAAGCGGCGAAGAAGCTGGTCGCAGCGGCCGGGGCGCAGGGCAAGAAGATCGTGATCGCCACCTCCAACGCGGCGCCCGAGTTCCCGGTCATCTCCAACTCCGTGCAGGCGGCGGCCAAGGAGATCGGACTGCAGGCCGAGGTGCGGACCGTCGCCCCCGACGCCTACACCGCGCTGTTCTCCGACCCGGAGGCGCGCAAGGGCATCGACCTGTTCCCGACGTTCTGGTACCTGTCGGCCACCGACCCCCTGGAGCTCTACGGGCTGTTCCAGACGGGGCAGTTCGAGAACTACGGCGGCTTCTCCGACCCCGCCTACGACAAGCTCGTCGACGCGGCCGAAGTCGAGTTCGACCGGGTCGAGCGGGCGCGGCTGACGGCGAAGCTCCAGGAGACGGTGGCCACGCTGCTGCCCTGGATCCCGCTGGCCGACCTCGACAACGTGATGTTCCTCGGCAAGCGCATCACCGGTGCGCCCACCAGCATCTCCTACCTGTACTACCCGTGGGCCGCGGACATCGGGGCGGCGGGCTGATGATCGGCTTCCTGCTGAGGCGGCTGGCCGGGATGGCCGCGATCCTGGGAGCGTCCTCGTTCCTGGTGTTCGGCGCCCTCCAGCTCGCGCCCGGCGACCCCGCCAGCTTCCTGCTCAGCGGGCGCTCGGCCACCCCCGAGGCGATCGCCGCCATCCGTGCCCAGTACCGGCTCGACGACCCGTTCCCCGTGCAGTACCTGCACTGGATAGGCGGCGTGCTCACCGGCGACTTCGGCCGCTCGGTGCAGTTCCGCGCCGACGTCGGCGGGCTCATCGCCTCCCGCGCGCCCATCACGCTCACCCTGATCGGCATGGCCTTCGCGCTCACCATGGTCCTCGGCCTGGCGCTGGGCGTGTGGAGCGCGACCAGGTCAGGCATGGTCGACAGGGCGGTGCTGGTAGGCAGCTCGGTCGCGGTCGCCACCCCCTCGTTCGTGCTGGGGTTCGTGCTCATCGCGGTGTTCTCGGTGAACCTCGGCTGGTTCCCCTCCATGGGCGCGGGTGCCGGTCTCGCCGACCGGCTGCACCACCTCGCGCTGCCCGCCGTGGCCCTCGCGCTCACCTTCGCGGGAGTGCTGGCCAGGGTGTCGCGCACGGCGATGATCGACCAGCTCGGCCAGGAGTACGTCACGGTCGCCCGCGGCCGCGGCGTGCCCGAGCGCGCCATCGTCCGCAGGCACGTGCTGCGCGGCGCCATGACCGTCACCCTCACCTACGGCGGCCTCCTGGTGCCCGGCCTGCTGATCTCCACCGTGCTGGTGGAGACCACGTTCGGGGTCAACGGCCTGGGCCAGCTGCTGCAGTACTCGGTGACGGTCAAGGACTTCCCCGTGGTGCAGGCGCTGGCCCTGCTGACCGTGGCGGTGTTCGTGGCCGCCAACCTCGTGGTGGATCTGCTCGCGCCACTGGCCGATCCGCGCGTGCGACTGGGAGCGAGGGACTGATGGAAACATTCGCCGTCAGACCGGGCCTGCGCGGTATCGGCCGCCGCGGCAAGGGGAGCGGCCTGCTCAGGGCCGCGCTCGTAGTGATCGCGCTGCTGGTCCTGGCCGCCGTGTCCGCTCCGCTCATCGCCCCCGCGGACCCCGACGCGGTCGACCTGTCGGCCGCGCTGGCCGGGCCGAGCGGCGACCACCTGCTCGGCGCCGACGCCTCCGGCCGCGACCTGCTCTCCCGGGTGATCTACGGAGCCAGGACCGGCCTGCTCGGACCACTGGGCGTCGTGGCCATCTCCACGGTGCTCGGCGTCCTGGTCGGGCTGACCGCCGCCTGGCGCGGCGGCTGGGTGGACACCGCGCTGTCGCGATCGATGGAGCTGGTCTTCGCCTTTCCCGGCCTGCTGCTGGCGATCCTGGTGGTCGCGATGTACGGCCCGGGCCAGACCGGACCCATGATCACACTCGCCGTCGCCTACACACCGTTCGTCGGCCGCCTGGTCCGCGGCGTGGCCAGAGGGGAGATGGGCCGTCCCTACATCGCCGCCTACCGGGCACTGGGCTTCGGCGGCCTGACCATCTGCCTGCGTCACCTGCTGCCGAACATCGCCCCGGTGATCCTGGCCCAGTCCACGATCAACTTCGGCTATGCCCTGCTCGACCTGGCCGGGCTCGCCTTCCTCGGCCTGGGCGTGCAACCGCCGGCCGCCGACTGGGGAGCCATGATCAACGAGGGCCAGTCCGCCGTCCTGCAGGGCGCGCTCGGCCCGATCCTCGTCCCCGGCCTGGCCATCGTGCTGAGCGTGATCGCCTTCAACATCGTCGGTGAGAGCCTCGCCGACCGCGTCTCCAGGAGGTGACCATGCTGGAGATCGACGATCTCTCCGTACGGCTTCCGCGCACCGCCCGCCCGGCGATCGACCAGATCTCGTTGACCGTGGCCGAGAACGAGACCGTCGGCCTGGTCGGCGAGTCTGGCTCCGGCAAGTCGCTGACCGCGCGAGCCGTGCTCGGCCTGCTGCCGAAGGACGCGCGGACCTCGGGCGAGATCCGGGTGGACGGCGCCGACGTGCTGTCCATGTCCCCTGCCGAGCTGCGCCGCCACCGCGCCCACTCGGCCGCGATGATCTACCAGGATCCACGCGCGGCGATCAGCCCCTTCCGGCGGATCGGCGACTTCCTGGCCGAGATCCTGCGCGAGGAGATCGGCGCGAAGGCGGCCCGCGCCAGGGCCGTCGAACTGCTGGGCCTGGTCGGCCTGCCGGAGCCGGAGCGGCACGTGCGCCAGTACCCTCACGAGCTGTCCGGCGGCATGCTCCAGCGCGTGGTGATCGCGGCGGCCCTGGCCGGACAGCCCCGGCTGCTGCTGGCCGACGAGCCGACCACCGCGCTGGACGTGACCACCCAGGCCGAGATCATCCGGCTGCTGCGCGACCTGCGGGCCAGGATGCGGACCGGGATGCTCTTCATCACCCACGACCTGGAACTGGCCTCGATGATCTGCGACCGCGTCTACGTCATGTACGCGGGACGGATCATGGAGACCGGGCCGACGCGGCGGCTGTTCGCCGAGCCGCGCCACCCCTACACCGCCGGCCTGCTCGCCGCCACCCCGCGCGTCTCCGACCTGGGCACGCTGCCGCCCGCGATCCCCGGGCGCCCGCCAGACCTGCTGTCGGCGCCGCCGGGCTGCCGGTTCGCCCCGCGCTGCGCGCACGTCATGGAGTCCTGTACGGCTGCCGCCCCGCCCCTGGTGGACGGGGTCGCCTGTGTGAAGGCGGAACTGTGAACATCGACCTCGAGGTCAGCGGCCTGCGCAAGCGCTACGGCACGTTCACCGCGGTTGACGACATCGCCTTCGACCTGGCAGCGGGCGGCTCGCTCGGCCTGGTCGGTGAGTCGGGCTCGGGCAAGACCACCACGGCCAGGCTGCTGCTCGGCCTGGAGCGGGCCGACGCGGGCACGGTGCTGGTGGCCGGCAGGCCGCTGGCAACACTCGATCGCAAGGCCAGGGCGAGGCTGATCCAGATCGTCTTCCAGGATCCCTTCGGCTCGCTCGACCCTCGCCTCGCCGTACGAGAGTCGCTGACCGAGGTCCTGCGGCTGCACTTTCCCGGCGAGCCGCACGCGCCGAGGGTGGCCGAACTGCTCGACCAGGTCGGTCTCGGCCCGCGTGAGGCGGGGGCGCTGCCCAGGGAACTGTCGGGCGGGCAGCGGCAGCGCGTCGCCATCGCCAGGGCCCTGGCGGTCCGGCCCAAGGTGCTGGTGCTGGACGAGGCGGTGGCCGCGCTGGACGTCTCCGTCCAGGCGCAGATTCTGGGCCTGCTGGCCGAGATCCGCGCGGCCGCCGGCGTCTCCTACCTGTTCATCACCCACGACCTGGCCGTGGTCGGCTGCGTCACCGACCACGTGGCCGTCATGCGGCGCGGCCGGATCGTCGAGTCGGGTCCGACGGCGCGGGTGCTGACCGCGCCGGAGCACGAGTACACGCGGCTCCTGCTGGAGTCCGTGCCACAGCACGCCGTTAAAGAGCTTTAAGAGGAGATTTCCGGGAATGTTGTGTTATCTCTCGGCCACCGAGGCCCACGCCCTCATGTCCAGGCGCGAGCTGTCGCCCGTGGAGTTGCTGACCGCCGTGATCGATCGCGCCGAGGTGGTGGAAGCGCGGGTCAACGCCTTCACCGAGCGCCTGTACGAGTCGGCGATGGAGCAGGCGAGGGCGGCCGAGACCGCCTACCTGAACGGCACGGCCAGGCCGCTCGAAGGCATCCCGGTGGCGGTCAAGGAGGAGCAGCCGATCGAGGGCCATACCCACGAAGAGGGCTCACTCCTGCTCAAGGGCGTGATCGCGGAGGCGACCCACCCGGTGGTCTCCCGGATCACGCAGGCCGGCGGCATCATCCACGCCCGCACCACGACGCCCGAGTTCAGCTGCGCCGGCTTCACCCACAGCAGGCTGTGGGGCGTGACGCGCAACCCGTGGAACCTCGACTGCTCGCCCGGGGGCTCCTCCGGCGGCTCAGGCGCCTCGCTGGCGGCGGGCACCTCGCTGCTTGCCACCGGCTCCGACATCGGTGGCTCCATCCGCATTCCGGCGTCGTTCTGCGGCGTGGTCGGGTTCAAGCCGCCCTTCGGGCGGGTGCCCGCGCTGCCGCCGTTCAACCTCGACCAGTACTGCCACGACGGCCCCATGGCCCGCACCGTCGCCGACGTCGCCCTCCTGCAGAACGTGATCGCCGGTCCCCACCCGTGGGACGTCGTCTCCATCCGGCCCAAGCTGGAGCTGCCGCCGTTCACCGGTGACGTGCGCGGACTGCGCGTCGCCCTGTCCGTGACGCTCGGCGACTACGTGGTGGAGCCGGACATCGTGGCGAACACGCTGGCCGCCGCCGAGGCGCTGCGCGCGGCCGGGGCGATCGTGGAGGAGGTCGAACTGCCCTGGACCAGGAAGCAGATCATGGCCGCCGCCGACGCCCACTTCGGCGGGATCTTCGGCGCCGGCATCGGCGAACTGGCCGCGGCGCACGCCGACCAGCTGACGGGCTACACGCGCGCGTTCGCGAACACTCGTCCGGAGCTCAGCTTCTATCAGGGCCTCGAGCTGGAGGGGGAGATCTATCGGCCGCTCGGCGAGCTGCTCGAGCGTTACGACGCGCTGCTCTGCCCGACCACGGCCGTGTCCGCGTTCCCCGCCGAGCACGACGGGGGCCCGCTGGCGATCGACGGCGAGTCCGGCCACTACATGCTCGGGGTGATGACGATCCCCTTCAACATCGCCAGCCGCTGCCCGGTCCTGTCCGTCCCCTCGGGACTGGCCGCCAACGGCGTCCCGACCGGCGTGCAGCTCGTGGGCCGCACCTACGACGACGTGACGGTCTTCCAGATCGCCTC
Organism: Nonomuraea sp. NPDC059194; assembly: GCF_042754765.1. Classification (NCBI taxonomy): domain Bacteria; kingdom Bacillati; phylum Actinomycetota; class Actinomycetes; order Streptosporangiales; family Streptosporangiaceae; genus Nonomuraea; species Nonomuraea sp. NPDC059194. The sequence continues at coordinate 81,024 of NZ_JBHZBH010000004.1, forward strand.
CTGCCTGGAAGCCGCCCTTCCCGGCATCGGCCGGCCCGCCGGCTGACCAGCGTGGGGTCGGCGCATGGGGTCGGCGCGTGGGGTCGGCGTGGTCTCGGCGGGATGTCTCGCCCTCAAGTCAGGTGGCTTGACAGCTCGCGCAAGTTAGGAAATCTTCCTAACTAACCCCCAGCGAGGAGGATCCATGGGACCTCTCACCCGGGCGCGTTCGTTAGCCGGCGCGCTCGTGGCCGCACTACTGGCGAGCACGGTGGCGAGCCTGGCGGCGGCGACGCCCGCCCAAGCGGCTCCGACCAGGCACGAGGCCGAGAACGCCACCATCTCCCAGGGCGCGGTCGAGTCCAACCACGCGGGCTACTCCGGCAGCGGCTTCGTCAACGGCGACAACGTGGCCGGCTCCTACGTCGAGTTCACCGTCAACGCCGCCGTCGCCGGCCAGGCCACGATCGGCATCCGCTACGCCAACGGCACCACCGTGAACAGGCCATCGGATGTCTCGGTCAACGGCAGCCTGGTCTCGGCCGGGCGGGCCTTCGAGGGCACCGGCGCGTGGGCCACCTGGGCCACCTCCACGCTCACGGCGCCCGTCACCGCGGGCGCCAACACGATCCGTCTCACCGCCACCACGGCCACCGGCAATCCCAACCTCGACTTCGTCGACGTCGAGGTGACCGCTTCCAGCACCGATCTGCAGGCCGAGAACGCGACGATCTCGCAGGGCGCCGTGGAGTCCAACCACGCGGGCTTCACCGGCACCGGCTTCGTCAACTACGACAACACCGCCGGGTCCTACGTCGAATTCACCGTCAACGCGGCCACCGCGGGCAACTACGAGGTGCGCTTCCGCTTCGCCAACGGCAGCGCCGCCGACCGCCCGATGGACATCACGGTCAACGCAGGGACACCCACCCGCGTGGGCTTCCCCGCCACCGGCGCCTGGACCACCTGGGTGGACAAGCCGGTCACGGCCCCGCTGATCGCGGGCGCCAACAAGATCCGCGCCACCGCGAGCACCGCGAACGGCGGGCCGAACCTGGACCGGATCAGCACCACCGTGCCGCCCGACGCCGAGGCCCCGACCCCGCCCGGCAACCTGCGGGTGGTCGGCGACGTCCGGCCCACCGCCGTGGACCTGGCCTGGGACGCCGCCACCGACAACGTCGGCGTGTCCAGCTACGTGATCTACAACGGCGGCAACGTGCTCAAAACCGTCGGCGGCAACCAGACCACGGCCACGGTCGCCGGTCTGAGCCCGAACACCGGCTACGTGCTCAGCGTGCTGGCCTACGACGCCGCGGGCAACGCCTCACAGGGCAGCGACAACGTGCCGGTCACCACCCCGCCGAGCGACGACGACCAGGCGCCGAGCGTGCCGTCCGGCGTGCGCGCGACCAACGTCAGCGCCACCAGCATCACGCTGGCCTGGGCCGCCTCCACCGACAACATCCAGGTCACCGGCTACAACGTCTACCGCGACGGCGCCAAGGTCGCCACGGTCCCGGACCTGACCGCGACCGCGGACGGCCTGACCCCCAACACTGAGTACGCCTTCCAGGTCGAGGCCTTCGACGCCAACGGCAACGTCTCGGCCAGGAGCGGCGAGGTGAAGGTCAGGACCACCTCGACGGCCACCGGCGGCGACCCCGTCCACGACCGCGACATCGCCAAGCTCGACCTGCCCTGGGGCGTGGTCTTCCTGCCCGACGGCAGCGCGCTGGTCGCCGAGCGCGACCGCTTCGAGATCGTCCGGGTCACCGCGACGGGCCAGAAGACCACCGTCGGCAAGATCACCGAGGCGGTCACCACCACCGGCGAGGGCGGCCTGCTGGGCCTGGCCCTGTCGCCGGCCTTCGCCACCGACCACTACGTCTACGCCTTCCACACCGCGGCGAACGACAACAGGGTGGTGCGCTTCAGGTACGAGAACAACACCATCGGCCCGCGTGAGGCGCTGGTCACCGGCATCGTGAAGAACAGGTTCCACAACGGCGGCCGGATCGCTTTCGGCCCCGACGGCATGCTCTACATCACCACCGGCGACGGGCAGGTCTCCAGCAGGGCCCAGGACCTCAGCTCGCTCAACGGCAAGATCCTCAGGGTGACGCCGACCGGGGCGGGCGCGCCAGGCAACCCGTTCCCGAACGCGCCGCGCGTCTACAGCCTCGGCCACCGCAACCCGCAGGGCCTGGCATGGGACTCCCAGGGCCGGCTGTGGGAGTCGGAGTTCGGCGACGGCACCTGGGACGAGCTGAACATCATCCAGGCGGGCAAGAACTACGGCTGGCCGACCTGCGAGGGCCGCTGCAGTGACACCCGCTACGTCAACCCCGTCCAGCAGTGGGACGTCGCCGCCGCCTCGCCGAGCGGCATCGAGATCGTCAACGACTGGATCTACATGGCCGCCGTCCGCGGCTCCCGCCTGTGGGTCATGAAGATCAACGGCAACAGCACCGACACCCCCCGCGCCTTCTTCAACGGCCGGTGGGGACGCCTGCGCACGGTCGTCGAGACGCCAGACGGCGGCCTGTGGCTGACCTCCACCAACAACGACAAGAACGGCGGCACGCCGTCCACCATCGACAACGACATCGTCCGCCTCAGGTTCGCCGATCCGCCGTTCGGGATCTCCAGTACGGCCTTCGCCGACAACGCCACCATCCCCGCCAGACACACCTGCGCGCAGGACGGAGTGTCGGGCAACGACATCTCCCCGCCGCTGGCCTGGACCGGCGGGCCCTCCGGCACGCGCGGCTACGCCATCACCTTCGTCGACACGGCCAACAACGGCAGGCACTGGGCCGTCTGGGACATCCCGGCCGCCAGGCTGTCGCTGCCGGAGGGGCTGGGGCTCGGCTTCAACGTGCCGAACCAGTCGCCCGCCAGGCAGAAGGCGATGAGCTCGGGCAACAAGTCGCTGCAGTACTTCGGGCCGTGTCCGGGCGGCTCGACGCACACCTACGAGTTCACGCTCTACGCGGTGGACACCGCGACGCTGCCCGGCCTGAGCTCGAGTTCGACGGTCGCCCAGGTGCAGACGGCGATCCTGGCCCACGACCTGGCCTCCGCCAAGCTGGCGGGCAGGTCCAACGCCTCCACCGGCTGACCGCACCGATCGGGGGCCGGACCACCCGGCCCCCGATCCACTCAGAAGACCCGCTACGGCACCAGCACCAGTCGCCCGCGCAGGCCGCCCTCGGCCAACCGGGCGTGCGCCTGGGCCGCCTGCTCCAGTGGGTAGGTCCGCGCCACCCGCAGCGTCAGCTGCCCCTGGTCGACCAGCTCCACCAGTTCGGCCAGCCGGGCTCCGTCCGGGCTCACCTCGATGGCTCCGGTACGGATGCTCCGTACCCCCTCGGGCTCCAGGCCGGGGATCACGCCCGCGTACGCGCCCCCGTCGCGCACGAACTCCAGCGCGGGAGCGCCGATCACGGCGGCGTCCAGCACGCCGTCCACCGGTGCGGGCCTCGCCGTCCGGGGCACGAACTCGTGCGCGCCGAACGAGCGGACCAGCTCCTCGTCGGCCGCGTCCGCCAGCGCGGCGACCTTCAGCCCCCTCAGGTGGGCGAGCTGGACGGCGTAGCCGCCGAGCGCGCCCGCCGCACCGGTGACCAGCACGCTGTTCCCCGGCTCCAGCGCGAGCAGGTCCAGGGCCTGGGCGGCGGCCAGGGCGTTGAGCGGCAGCGTCGCGGCGTGCACGGGGTCGGCCGAGCGCGGGGCGGCGGCCACGGCGGCGGCGTCGAGCACGACGTGGTCGGCGTGGGTGCCCAGCGGCTTGCGCGGCCCGTAGGCCAGGCCGACGACCTGCTCGCCCACCACCCGGTCCGTCACGTCCTCGCCGACGGCGTCAATGGTTCCGGCCACGTCCCAGCCGAGGCCGAGCGGCGTGCCGTCCCCGCCGAAGACGCCCGCGCGCACGCCCGCGTCAACGGGGTTGAGCGTGGCGGCGGCCACCCTGATCCGCACCTGGCCCCGGCCCGGCTCGGGCAGCGGGACCTGGGCGATCTCGACGGCATCCGGCCCGCCGAAGGTCCTCACGATCGCAGCACGCATGGTCAACAGAGCTCCTTGATTACTTGTCAGTCTTTCCGCTGTCGGCAACCCTAGGGAGTGTTACTCTCTCTCGGGAAGTACGTACCTCGAAGTGCGTACCCGACCCGGAGGTGAGCCATGGCGACCCTGACCGCCGCCGAGCGCCGAGCAGAGGAGCGCCTGGCCTACGACGCGTTCCTCAAGGACTGCCCGACCAGCCGGCTGCTCGACCGGATCAGCGACAAGTGGGTGAGCCTGGTCGTGAGCGCGCTGCGCGAGCAGAGCCCGATGCGCTACAGCGAGCTGGGCCGCCGCATCCCGGGCGTGAGCCAGAAGATGCTCACCCAGACGCTGCGCTCCCTCGAGCGGGACGGCATCGTGGCCCGCACGGTGACGGCGTCCGTGCCCGTGCGCGTGGACTATGAGCTCACGGACCTGGGGCGCAGCCTGAGCCGCCTGCTCTCCGCGGTGAAGGACTGGGCGGAGAGCCACATCGAGCAGGTCAACGCGGCCCGCGAACACTACGACGCGGCGGGCTAGGGCGGGCGCTTGGCCGTACCCCACACGCGGGGCGGAAACGGGCATGCGCGCCCGTCGGCCGCGATGGCATGCTGACAACGTGTCCGTACGTTTCCGCATCGCCGCGGAACTGAGAATGTTCCTGCCGGTGGCCCGTCGCCGGGAATGGCAGCAGGTGCCGCTCGACGGCACGTCCACGCTCGGGCACCTGGTCGAGTCGCTCGGCATCCCGTTGACCGAGGTCGGGCCGATGAAGGTCGGCCACAGCGGGGTCGAGCCGTCGTACCAGCCGGCCGCGGGCGACGTGGTCGAGGTGCCGCCGGTGCCGCGCCCGCAGCGGCTGCCCGAGGGGCCGCGGTTCCTGCTCGACGTGCACCTGGGCACGCTGGCCCGGCGGCTGCGGCTGCTGGGCATCGACACCGCCTACCACAACGACATGGACGACCCCTCGCTCGTCGTCCAGGCGAACGAGGAGCGGCGGGTGCTGCTGACGCAGGATCGCGGGCTGCTGCGGCGGCGCGCGTTGTGGCTGGGCGCGTACGTGCGGGGCTCGCGCGCCGACGAACAGCTGCGCGACCTGCTCGACCGGTTCGCGCCGCCGCTGCGGCCGTGGACGCGCTGCACGGCGTGCAACGGCGAGCTGGTCACCGTCGGCAAGGAGAAGGTCGAGCCGCTGCTCGAAGCGGGCACCCGGCGCAGCTACGACACCTACGGCCAGTGCGGCGAGTGCGGGCAGGTCTACTGGCACGGCGCCCACAGCGACCATCTCGAGGAGATCGTGCGCACGGCGAGGGGTGCCGTCTCCGGCGGGTAGCCGAGACCCACGTCCGTGAGCCGGGTCTGCGCTGTGCAAAGGATCGGCAAGGGCACGGTCGTCGAACGATGAATCGCACCGATTCGCCTGCCCCCGGGCAAGACGATCGTCTCTGGGCTGCGGGGTTACCCCGGGCCGGCATGGTCATGCGCGGTGAACGGACGGGTGAATTCATGCGTGATGTGAAGATCGGGCACGCCGGAGCGAGCCGGGGGGAGCGGTGATGGCGCCCGGTGCCGCCACCCGGACGACGTCGGCGCTCCGGCCCGAGCTCACACCGGACGGCACGCGGCAACCGGTCGTGGACGTCGTCATCCCGGTGCTGAACGAGGAACTGGCGCTGCCCGGCTGCGTCAAGACACTTCACGCCTTCCTGTCGGCGTCCTTCCCCCTGCCATGGCGGATCACGATCGCCGACAACGGCAGCACCGACCGGACCTGGGCCATCGCGCAGGAGCTCAGCGAGACCTACGAGGACGTGTTCGCGCGCCGCCTGGACATCAGGGGCCGCGGGGCGGCGCTGAAGCAGACCTGGCGGGAGAGCCCGGCCGCCATCGTCGCCTACATGGACGTGGACCTGTCCACCGACCTGGACGCGTTCCTGCCGCTGGTGGCCCCGCTGATCAGCGGGCACTCCGAGGTCGCGATCGGGACGCGGCTGGCGCGCTCGGCCCGGGTCCACCGCAGCGCCAAGCGGGAGATCGTCTCGCGCGTCTACAACCTGATGATCAGGATCGGCTTCGGGGCCGGGTTCAGCGACGCGCAGTGCGGTTTCAAGGCCGTCCGCGCCGACCTGGTCCGGCCGATCCTGGACAAGATCTCCGACGACAGGTGGTTCTTCGACACGGAGCTGCTGCTGCTCGCCGAGTTCAACGGGCTGCGCATCCACGAGACCCCCGTCGACTGGTACGAGGACGTGGACACGCGGGTCAAGGTCTGCCGTACCGCCTGGGACGACATCCGCGGGCTGGGCCGGATGGCCTGGGCGATGTCCACAGGAGCGGCCCGGGTGCCCGTGCCCAGACGTTCCGAGCTGACTCCGCTGCACCCGCAGGCCACGATCGCCGAGCCGCGCAACCCGCTGCTGGCCAAGCTCCTGTCGTTCGCGGTGGTCGGCGTGGCCAGCACGGTGCTGCACACGCTGCTCTACCTGCTGCTGCGTTCGGCCTGGTCTCCGGCGGTGGCCAACTTCGCCGCCCTCTGCGTGGCCACGCTGTTCAACACCGAGGCCAACCGGCGCTGGACCTTCCGGCGTCACGGCGGTCCGCCGTTGCGGGCCCATTTCCGGGCCGGCCTGCTGTTCGCCCTGAACTACCTGGTGACCACGGTCGCCGTGACGGCGGCCGTCGACGCCCTGCCGGAGCACGGGCGCGGCCTGGAGGTCGTCACCCTGCTCGTCGCCTATCTGGCGGTGACGGTGTTCCGGTTCGTCGCCCTCGACCGCTGGGTGTTCCGATCCACCGAGCCGACGTTCACGGCATAGGCCGCCGAGGGTTCCTGTGCGGGCCGAGGTTCCCGACGCAGGCCGCCACTGACGACTGAGGAGACGACGCGATGACGACAGCGATCGCCGAGGGCGCGAGGACCGCGCCGAGCGGGCCGTCCAGACCCTGGCCCGGACGGCGGTGGCTGGGAGCGGTCCCGGGCGTGGTCGCCCTGCTGGTGACCGCCGGGACGCTCGTGGCCTGCGACACCCCGGCGAAGGACATCGTCGTCTTCGCGGCCTACGTCCTGCTCGCCCTCACCCTCCCCGGGACCCTGCTCTGGCGCGCGCTGACCCGCCTGTCGCTGCCGACGGCGGTCGACCTGGCCGCCGGGACCGCTCTGGGGTACGCCCTGGAGATCTTCACCTACATGGCGGCCAGGGCCGCGGGCCAGCCCCGCCTGTCCGTGCTCGGACCCGTGCTGGTCGTCCTGGCCTTCGTCGCGGTCCCGCGCCTGCGCCGGCACTGGCGCGCCGTCGAGCGGCCCCGCATCCCCTTCCGGTACGGCTGCGCGCTCAGCGTCGTGTTCTGCTACGTGGCCGTCTCCAGCGGCCTCACCTTCTTCCGCCGCCACGGCCTGACCTGGCCGGGGAACGCGGTCCCCTACGTCGACATGCCGTTCCACATCTCGCTCGTCGGCGAGCTGAAGAACCACATGCCGCCGACCGTGCCCCACGTCGCGGGCGAGCCGCTGTCCTACCACTGGTTCGTCTACGCGGACATGGCCGCCACGAGCTGGGCGACCGGCATCGAGGCCCAGACGCTGCTGTACCGGCTGGCGATGCTGCCGATGCTGGCGATCTTCGTGGTGCTCGTCCCCGCGGCCGCTTTCATGATCACCCGCTCCTGGCTGCCGGGGGCGATCGCGATCGCCGCGACCTATCTGCTCACACCGCCGAACCCGTACGCGTGGGTGACGGACACCTTCGGTTACGGCCCGCTGAACGCGTGGGCGTGGCTGAGCCCCACGCAGGTCTTCGGCTCCGCCCTCTTCGCCGCCCTCGCCCTGCTGGTGCTCGGCCTGCTGCGCGAGAGAGGCCGCAAGAGGCTGCTCTTCGTTCCGGTGGCCGTGCTGCTCGTGGCGCTGTCCGGGGCGAAGGCGACCTACCTCCCTCTGCTGCTGGCGGGCATCGGCCTGCTCGTCGTGGTGGACCTGGTGCGGTCACGGCGGCTGGACAGGAACCTGCTGCTGCTCGGCGCCCTCACGCTCGCGACGCTGGCGTTCGCCCAGTTCGTCGTCTTCGGCGGGGCTTCGCAGGGCATGCGGCTGTGGCCGTTCTCCACGGCCATCAGGCAGGTGGGGTCATGGCCGACGAAGGCCGTCATCGACGATCTTCCGCTTGCCCTGGTCGCCGTCTCGGCGGCCTTCGCGCTGGCGTGGGCGGCGCTGTGGGCGGGGGCGTTCGGGCCCCGGCGCCATCCCGGCTCGGGCAGGGACCGCGGGCTGACGCTGTTCCTCGGCCTCGGCATCGCCTCCCTCGCCGCGGTGCTGTTCCTCGGACATCCGGGGATGAGCCAGCTCTACTTCCTCTCGGGGGGCCGGCCGTACCTGTGGATCGTCGCCGTCGCCGGACTGGCCGCCGCGCTCGACCCGGTGCCCCGGCGGCTGCGCCCCGTGCTGGCCGTGACGGCCCTCGCCGCGGGTACGGCCATCGTGCTCCTGTTCAGGGCGGTTGCGGACCCGTCCCCGCCGCAGCTAGCCGAACTCGGCGCGGCTGGATTCAGCCAGGCCTTCATCCTGCCCTTCGCCGCGCTGGGGCTGGTCGTGGTCGTCGTGGCCCTGGCGCTGTGGCGCTTTCCCTGGCGGCGGGCGGCGGTCCTGCTGCTGGTCACGGGGCTCTCGGCGCCGACGGCGATCCTGTCGGTGACCAAGGCGTTGACGCCGTCGGAGGTCCCCACGGGGCAGGAGATCGCCGACGGAGGCATCGAAGCCGCGCGCTGGCTGCGCGACCACTCCGACCCCGGCGACGTCGTGGCGACCAACGCGCACTGCCGTTTCGACTCCCGCAGGTGCGAGAGCAGGCACTTCTGGATCTCGGCCTACGCCGAGCGGCGCGTCCTGGTCGAAGGCTGGGCGTACACCGCGAGGAACCTGGCCTCCCTGGAGGACGTCAACCGGCAGTCCATGGCCGGGCGCCCGTTCTGGGACGGCGCGCTGCTGGCCGCCAACGACGCCGTCTTCACCGCGCCCTCCGCGCAGACGGTGGCCTCTCTCAAGGACCGGTACGGCGTGCGCTGGCTGATGGCCGATCGCGGGCGGAAGGCGCCGGTCGCGCCCTACCTCGACGCGTACGCCACGCTCCGCTACGTGAGCGGCCAGTTCGCCGTCTACGAGCTCACCCCCTGAGCGCGCCCATCAGAGTGCTATCGTGTTGGCCGTCGGTGTCTAACTGCTGGATGAAGGGGAGGTGAGGTTGATGACCGCGGTGAAGATCGCTGCCATGCGCAGCGCCCGGACCATCCTCACATCCCGGGCCCCGGTCTGACCCACTCCCTTCCCTCGCCGTGAGCCTGGCGGCTCATGAGGTGAGGCGACGCCTGCGTTGTCGTCGGGAGTTCGACCGCGGCCAAGCACAGAAACGGACCCGACCACCGCAATGACCACCACCTGGATCACCCGTCCCGAGACCGACGCCGATCTCGTCGCGATCCGCGAGGTCAACCTCGCCGCCTTCCCCACCTCCCTCGAGGCCGACCTGATCGAGGCACTGCGTGCCGACCCGTCGGCCTGGCTGCCCGGCCTGTCCTGGGTCGCCGAGACCCGGGACGGCGGCATCGCCGGTTACGCGCTGCTCACCCGGTGCCACGTCGACGACTCCCCCGCGCTCGCCCTGGGCCCGTGCGCGGTACTGCCCGGCAGCCAACGGCAGGGCGCGGGCTCGGCGGCCATCCGCGCCGCGCTGCGAGCCGCCCGGGAGCAGGGCGAGAACCTCGTGCTCGTCCTCGGCCACGCCGAGTACTACCCCCGCTTCGGTTTCACCCCGGCCTCCGGGTACGGCATCCGCCCGCCCTTCGACGTCGAGGACCAGTACATGATGGCGCTCGCCTTCGATCCGGCACGCCCGATCCCCACCGGCACCATCCGCTACCCGGCGGCCTTCGGCGTCTAGCACCAACGCGGTCCGTGCGGGGACACCTGGTGCTCCCGCACGGACCGCTTCTCGCACGGACCACGCGGTGCCGGTCAGCTCATCGGGGTCATGTCGAAGGGTCGGGCTCGGGGTGGGGGCTTCTGACCGGGGTCAGCATTCCCACCAGGGCCGTTCCCACGATGGCGGCACCGGCGGCCAGCGCGATCTCCGGCGCGCCGTAGCGGGAGGCCGCCAATGTGAGCAGGGCCGCCCCGAGGGGGCCCAGCGCGAAGTGGATCGTCCAGAACGCCGAGGTGACCCGGCCGAGCAGGTGGTCGGGGGTGATCTCCTGGCGGAGCGTCTGGGAGCAGATCCCGGCGATCGCGGAGCCGAGCAGGAAGCCCGCCATGATCGCCGCGATGCCCGGCACCTGCGGGGCCAGGCCCAGGCAGGCGACAGCCGTACCGGAGACGGCGACCGCGGCTATCCAGGTCGGGCCGAAGCCGAGCCGTCCCCTGACCCGGGCCACCACCGCGGCCCCGGCGAGCGATCCGACCGCCCCGCAGGCGAGCACGACACCCACGGCGTCGTCGTTCTGGCCGAGGTCGTGCTTCAGGTAGTAGATGACGATGTCGTCCAGCCCCGCGGTGAGGAAGATGAAGAACGTCAGCAGGATCGTCAGCCAGCGCAGCACCGGGTGCCGCCACAGGAACCTGGCCCCGTCGAGGAAGCCGCCGCGCTTGCCGGCCGGCGCCTCGGCCGGGCGCAGCCGTACCAGGCACAGGCCCAGGGCCGAGATCGCGAAGCTCGCCGCGTCGATGCCGAGCGCGACGGTCGGGCCGTAACGCTGGGAGGCCAGCCCGGCCAGCGCGGGGCCACCGACGCTCGCGGCGGCGTAGACGGCGTACAGGCGGCCGTTGGCCTCGGTGAGCCGCTCCTTGTCGACCAGGCGCGGGACCACGGTGACGTAGGTGACCTGGAAGACCATCCCGAGGGCCGCGCCCAGCGGAACGACCACGTACAGCAGCCAGATCTGCGGCGAGAAGATCCACGCCAGGGGAACGAGCGCGTAGAGGGCGGCCCTGGCGACGTCACAGGCGATCAGCAGCCGCCGCCGGTCCAGGCGGTCGGCGGCGAGCCCGGCGAACGCGCCCGCCACCAGCGAGGCCACTCCGGACAGCCCGGTCATCAGGCCCATCTGCACGACCGAGCCGGTCTCGCGCAGCACCAGCAACGGGATGGCGATCAAAGAGAAGGAGTCGCCGGCGACCGACAGGGCCTGGATCACCAGAAAGAGGGAGAAGTTCCTGTTGCGCCATAACGACACGCGGTGGGGCCTTTCGAGCGGGCCGAAAACGTCAACACAAGGTTGACAACTCTTCCATCCGGAATCCACTTGTTTTCCAGCAACCCGGAGAGTGACAACATCATTACTCTCCGTCGTCTTTCAGTTTTGGGTCAGGTGCGCTTGGGGATTCACCAGGGGTGAGAGGCCATACCTGAGCATCTGTTCAGGCGTGCTGCCGGCCGCGGGCCGGACGAACGAACGAAGGGCTGGTGAAGGGGCCATGTGCGAAGGACACGAAGGGCACGATCACGCCGGTGGCGCGACCACGCATCTCCATCCGACCCTCTACCGTCGCGGGGGCGCTCTCCTGACGCCCGCCGAGGTCCACCACCAGGTCTTCACGACGGTCCGCTTCCGCGAGGGCTACGACCTGGCCGAGGTCGACGCCTTCCTCGGACAGGTCGAGGTCACCATCAACACCATCCTGCGCGAGAACACCGAGCTGAGCGCGCAGCTGGCCGCGGCGCAGGCCATCCGTCCCGGCTCGGCCGCCGTCGGCGACAGCGCCGCGCGCATCGTGGCGGTCGCCCAGGAGGCCGCCGACCAGGCGCTGTCCGACGCCCGCGGAATGGCCGAACAGATCCTCGCCGAGGCGCGGGCCCAGGCCGACACCCTGCTGGGTGAGGCAGCCCAGATGAACCGGGAGGCGGCCGAAAACCTCCAGAGGTCGCGCAACCGCGTCAGGAACATCCTGCAGATGCCGGTCGGCGAGTTGCGCGGCCTGCTCGACGAATTCGAGCCCGATCGCGGCGAAGCGGCCACCCTGCCGCGCGCGATGACGGCGCGGGATGTCGCGCTGGTGCAGCAGCACGCACGGGCACATCAACCGGGGCCACCCCAGCCAGGGGCGCACCAGCCGGGGGCAGACAGCCACACCGGCCACCCGCCGTTCCGTTCGCCGCGACCGGTGGGCGAGGACGTCTGACTCGCGTCACGATCAGCCGGAGGTCTGGCTCCTCTCAGGAGGGCTGGCCTCCGCTTTCGTTTCCGTCCCCCGCCGTTCCGGATGGATGGCCTCGGTGTGCTCGGTGTGCGCCACGGCCAGGTCGAGCAGCATGCGGACGTGCGCGTCGTCGAGCCGGTAGTACGCCATGCGGCCGGCTCGCCGTACCGCGACGACCCGGTGCGCCCGCAGCAGGCGGAGCGCGTGCGAGGCCGCGGACTCGCTGAGCCCGCTGACCACGGCCAGGTCGCACACGCAGAGCTCTCCTTCGAGCAGGGCCAGCAGCAGCCGCAGCCGCCCGGGGTCCGACAGCAGCCCGAAGACGTCCGCGGTGTCGCCGAGATCGGACTCGGCCGGCATGCGAGAGCGCACGGCCGCGACCCTGTCGGGGTCGACCACCTTGGCCGCGCAGCTCTCGATGTCGGTCACCTGGCCAGTTGAAGAGCTCTTCATACGAGGGACCATAAGCGAGTCAGGGCCCGGATGGTCAAGACCTGTTCGCGTCCGAGGAGTGGGTGGCGGCGGCCGGCTCGGCCTCCTCACCGGCCCAGTGGGCGACCACCAGCGTCGCGCCGACGACGACCGCGACGACCGCGGCGGCCACGACGTACCTTCTCGGCAGCGCGCCGTTCTGCTGCTTGCTCGCCGCCAGTCGCATGCCCACGATCGCGGTCCGCAGGAGAACGCCGGTGACCACTCCCAGCAGCACCGGCACCACGGTCGGCGGGAGCGGGCTGTAGGCCGCGGCCAGGACGCCGAGCGCGGGGCTGAGGCACGCGACCACCAGCCACGGCGCCAGTCGCTGCCTGGCCATGTCCAGCAGGGCAGTGAGCGCGAGGCCCTCGCTGGTCGAGTGGATCATCAGGGCGGCCACGACCACCGCGGACACGGTCAGCGCCAGCGTCGCGCCCTCGATGGCACGATGCGTGGTCAGCGCCGCCGCGGTGCCCATGCCGCCGAACAGGGCGGCTCCCGCCGCCTCCTTCACCTTCCGGTGGAGCCCGGGAGCGTGCAGTCCGGCCGCCCGCCTGGCGGTGTCGGCCGCGCACCCGCAGCCCTTGCGCGTGAAGTAGGTGACGACCAGGAAGCCGGTGACCACCGCGACGGCCACCACCCACAGCGGCATGCCGGTCTCCACCGCGTCGTGCCAGGCGTCGGGCAGCATGTCCGCGACCGCGACCACCAGCATGACCGCGGACGCGATCGCCAGCCAGACCGACACGCGTTCGGACTCGCGCCTGGCCAGCCACGCTCCGGCGAGCGTGGCCGCACAGATCAGCCCCACGGCGACCCATGAGGCGGTCGAGGGCTGCCCGCCCTCCAGTGGTGTCCCTGCCAGTTGCATCCCTGATGACCGCACTGTGGCTCCCTTTCGACGGGCCGCCGCCGGCGGCTGCGCTACGTGTTCGATCGACTACTCATCGCGACGTGGTTATGCCGGAAGCAAAGGGGGCGCAAACGTCTGCCCTGGCAAAGAAACCCGCCCCGGTTGACGCTCTCACCTGCGGGTATCACGCTCTGTGCCATGCCTGAGCAGATGTTCACATGTTGAGGGTTCAAAGGATCGAGCTGCCACCTGCTCCGACGGCTGCTGCTCGCCCACCACCTGAGAAGCGGGCCGGGAGGCGGGGACCGCCATCGCTCCGCCGTACCCGAACGACAGGCTCTAGCATGTCGGGGATGAGGCTGATCGGCGTCCCGCTCGTCGCCCTCGCCGTGGCCATGGCGGGGTGCGCGCCCACGACCGATGGACAGGCTGCCACCCCGGCTTTCAGGAGTGCATCCACGCCGGTGGAGAGCCCCACGTCCCCTGCCGAGGAGACGCCCATACCAGGACCCGTTGTCACTCCTACGGCCGGCTCCGGCTGGCGGTACGCCTACATCAGCGAGCAGCCGGACTCCGAGCTGCTGGATGTCGCCGCCGCGGGGCCGCGACAGGCGTGGGCTGTCGGCAGCGCGGGCGGGAAGATCCTGCTGCTGCGCCACGACGGCAGCGGCTGGCGGCAGGTCGAGCCTCCAGCGGGCGTGGGCGAGGTACCGTCAGGGATGAAGGTGCACGTGGCCGCGTCGGCGCCGGACAACGTCTGGCTGCTCGTGCCCCGGGTCGGCGGCGACGGGCAGATCGACAGGATGACGGCCTTCAGATGGGACGGCTCGCACTGGCAGCCGATCGCGGCCGAGCTCGACACCGGGAATGTCGCCGACTTCGAGGTGCTCGGCCGCGACGACGCGTGGACCGTCCACGGCGTCGAACAGCCCTACGCCAGGCACTGGGACGGGCGAGCCTGGCGCACGGTACGGCTCCCGGCGGACGCCGAGTCGCTCAGCGGCACCGGGCCAGGGGATCTGTGGGCCGTGGGCGCGCGACACTCGGGACCGGCGATATCGGACGACGAGCTGAGCCAGCCCGCCGCGATGCACTGGGACGGCCGGGCCTGGCGGCTGGTGCCCACGCCGGCCTACGCGTTCGCCGAGCCGAAGCCTCCAGAGGGCAGCGCCGGGCTGGACGGGGTGGTCGCGCTGTCCGGCGACGACGTGTGGGCCACGGGCACGCACACCTTCAACCACGGCGAGGTGGACAACGAGCCGGACGACCCGCCGGCGATCCTGCTGCACTGGGACGGCGCCCGGTGGACCAAGCACGCGGCCCCCAGCTCGCGCTACTGCTGTCCCGAGCTCGCCGGAGACGGATCAGGCGGGATCCTGCTCGCGACCGGGAGTCCCGGCTTCCGCGACACCTGGCGCCTGGACGCCGCCGGCCGGCGGATTCGCCCGGCTCGCCTGCTTGCCGTACCAGGGCTGAGGCGCTCGCAGTTCTTCGATCTGGAGGCGCTGGCGGGCGCGCCGCGCGGCGGGACGGTCTGGGCCGTCGGACAGCTGTCGGCGGACGGCGGCTTCTGGCGCCGCGCCGTCATCGCCCGCCTCGGTTGATCCGGGGCGGCTCAGGGTTTTCCCCTATAGCCCCACGACCGACATCTCGCTAGTCTGATGTGAGCTGTATCACACCCAGCTGGCCGATTCCGCGTCTGGCGTTGCTGGAGGCGATGGGAATGCTGCACCTTTCCTGCCAACACCTGCCTGGCATCACCGTGGTCGCGATCGCCGGTGAGATCGACATCGCGACGGCGGACGAGCTCGAGACCTTCATCCGCGAAGCCCGCCTGCATCCGAGTGACCACCTGGTCTTCGACCTCGCCGAGATGACCTTCATCGCCAGCGTCGGCCTTCAGGTGCTCCTCGACGCCGCCCGCTTCACCAGGCGGCACGACGGCACGGTACAGCTGGCCGCGCTGCGCTCCGAGCCCCGGCGCATCATGGAGATCACCCAGGTCGACACCCAGTTGCCGGTGCACGCCAGCGTCGAGCAGGCCATCGCCGCGGTGCTGAACGCGCAGATCCGGGCCTCCAGGACCGGCGCCGGCAGTGAGGGCGCCTCGTCGGCGTGACGGGCCGGTCAAAGAAACCCTTTCCCTCCGTCGCCGCTCTTTTGGCGATCCGGCGGTTTCGTTTTGCCTGGCCAGGGGCATGGGCCGACCAGCGTGGCTCCCGCAGGAAGAGGTCGCGATAGCAGCGGCCTGTGCCGCATGTCGTACGCGCCAGCGGGTCGCGTGCGTCCGAGGAAGTGACCGAGGTGGACACTCGCCCCGACGTGACCGTGCACGTTCAGCGCTCGGCCGTGATCTCCGACGACTATGCGGTGGAGGGCCTGCCCAGGGCCAGGGAGGCGCCGCCGGACGGAACGGCGGCCTCGCCGTGCCCGCTGGACAGCTACTTCGACGGCATCCAGGAACGCTGGCGGGATGTGCAGGCCTTCTTCATGGAGGACCCGCGCGGAGCGCTGGAACGGGCGGACACGCTGCTCGACGAGGTGACGGGCTCGGCGTGTTCGCTGCTGTTCGGCACCCTGGCCGACCTGCGCGACGATTGGCGGGACGACAAGGACACCGAGCGCCTGCGCACTACCTTGTGCGCCTACCGTGACCACCTGCAGCAGATACTGCAGTTGTTCGACCGCGCGCCGTGATCGCCGGCTCCGCGACGTCCTGGAGGGCCTTTCCGACCTCGGCCTGTGCCCTGCGGCGCAGCGAGTGGGCGAGCACCGAGCCGAACACCACGTGGCCGAGCGCCATCACCAGAGGTCTGCCGGGCTGGTCGCGGTGCGCGGGCGGCATCGCCGTCAGGGTGGGCACCCATCCCTCGTAGCCGGCCAGCCAGATCGCCAGGCCGTACGCGGCCCCGACCGGCCACGCCGTCCCGCGCCCGCGGGTCACCAGCCCGAGCAGCGCCCCCGCGCCGGCCCCGAAGGCGTAGTGCGCCAGCACCGCCAGCGGTTTCTCCCCCGTCTTCGCCCGGCCGGGATGGCCGGGCAGCAGGCCGCGGACGACGTGCTTGGGCGGCTGGTCCCCCATCAGCCCGGCCTTGTCTCCGGCGAGCATGACCGCGCTCATCGCCGTGGTGGCCGTCACCCCGGCGAACGCCCCTCTGACCAGTTGGCGAAGCATGCCAGCCCGCCTGCCCGCTGGAGGCGGGACGAAACGAGCGGGTTCGCCGACCGCCGCCCCTGTCCTGGGTCGGTCACGGGAAGGCGGGGCGGCGGCGAACCGGTCAGCGGGTCGGGCGGCTGCTATGCCGAAACCGGCTCGGCGGCCTGCTTGTCGCTGCCGGTGGCGGAACGGCCGGACGTCGCCGCGGGGACGTGCAGGATGCCGCCCCGGGGGTCGTACGCGTCGGCCTGCGGATCGTCGAACCAGAAGCCCCCGTCACGCAGGTAGCGGAAGGCGAAGCTGAGCCCCTGCGGCACCTGGACGGCGACGCTGTGCCTGCCGTCGTCGCCGACGGTCATCGGGTGGGCGTAGGGGTCCCAGTCGTTGAAGTCGCCGACGACCGAGATGGGCCCGCTGACTTCGGCGGGCAAGGTGAAGGTGAGCGTGACCATGGCCCGCTTGTCCGGCTTACTGCGCGAGATCATCTTATCCCCCTGCATGCAGTGATGACTGGCGATCCTTTCTGCCGTCCTACCTGCGGGCCGCGTACCCGGCCGCTGAGCCACGCCGTACATGACCGCCTTTTGACCGCGCCAGGGACGCCCTCCGTCAGGTATAAGGTTCATGCAACGCGCGCACAGGTGGCCTGTGTGCCTACCGCCGCGCCCCATAGTTGACGCAAGAAGACCCGAGCTGGGCTCGTCTTCACATAAAGACGTGAGAGAGTGATCATGGCTAAGCAGATTGTGGAGACTTTCGTCGACGACCTCGACGGCAGCGCCGCCGACAAGACGACCAAGTTCGCCCTTGACGGCGAGCAGTACGAGATCGACCTCTCGGCGACCAACGCCGACAAGCTGCACGCGGCGCTGGCTCCGTTCATCATCAAGGCCAGGAAGGTCGTCCAGCCCAGGGGCGTGCGCGCCGGACGCGGCGGCACCCGCGGTGGCGCCACGATGAGCCGCGAGAAGAGCGCCGAGATTCGCCAGTGGGCCAAAGCCCAAGGGCTCCAGGTAAGCGAGCGGGGCCGGATCTCCTCCGCGATTGTCGAGCAGTACGAAGCCGCCCACTGAATCCCGCGGAATATCTCGCGAAATCGTCCGGTAAAGCGATATGAGAATGCGCGACTACTCGATCTGCAGGGCGGCCAGCGCGTCGGCGACGGTGGCGTGGACGGGTAGGTGGGAGTCGACCCCGGTGATCTGAAGAATGCGTGAAGGAGCCGGTTGCAGGGCCACCAGCCGCACGGTGCCGCCGTGCCGGCTGGTGAAGGTGTAGGTGTTGAGCAGCACCCGCAGGCCGGTGCTGTCCATGAAGGGCATCTCGGCCAGGTCGAACACCAGGTGGTCGCCCGGTTGCCGGCGGGCCTGCTGGATGTAGGCGTCCAGTTGGCCGCTGGTGGTCGTGTCGATCTCCCCGGTCACACTGATCAACGCGACACCCGGACGGTGCCGGCAGGTGAGCATCAGAGACGGCATGCAGCAACCATAGCCGTGTGATCGTCAACCTGTCCCTGTGCTCGGGGACGGATCACCCTCGGCCGGTCTCAGGCGGCGCCGTGAGGGTTCGCGTCCGCGCGGTTGCCGCGGCGCGGGGCCGGGCGGCGGCACGGCGGGGATCGGGCAGGCGATCGGGCTGCCGCGGGTGACGGTGATCGGCTTGCCGTGGTGAACGACGGGGAGCGGGTCGCCGTCGATCAGCGTGTAGGTGGCGGTGGCCGCGTCCACCTGCACTCCCAGCCTGCTGCCGCGCATCAGGAGGCTGAAGGCGAGCCGGGTCAGCCCGTCGGGCAGCCTCGGGGCGAAGGTCAGCTTGCCTTCGCGGCGGCGCATCCCGGCCAGGCCGTTGACCAGGGCCATCCAGCTCCCGGCCAGCGAGGCGATGTGGAGGCCGTCGCCGGTGTTGTGCTCCAGGTCGTCGAGATCCATGAGCACGGCCTCTGCCACGTAGTCGTAGGCCAGCCGCAGCTGCCCGACCTCGGCGGCGAGCACCGCCTGGGCGCTGGCCGACAGCGAGGAGTCGCGGACGGTGAGCCGTTCGTAGTAGGCGAAGTTGCGGGCCTTCTGCTCGGCGGTGAAGGCGTCCCCGCGCCGGAACATGGCCAGGACCAGGTCGGCCTGCTTGACCACCTGCTTGCGATAGAGGTCGAAGTAGGGGAAGTGCAGCAGCAGCGGGTACTGCTCGTCGGTGGTGGCCTCGAAGTCCCACTCCTCGTGCCCGGTGAACCCGGCCGCCTGGGGGTGAACGCCCAGCGTCTCGTCGTAGGGGATGTGCATCGTCTCCGCGGCCTCGCGCCAGCCGGCCATCTCCTCGTCGTCGATGCCCAGTTCGCGGGCGCGGTCGGGGTGGCGGCCCGCGGTGTCGGCTGCGGCGACCAGGTTCTGCTGGGCCATCAGGTTGGTGTAGACGTTGTCGTCGGCGATGGCGCTGTACTCGTCGGGGCCGGTGACCCCGTCGATGTGGAAGCGGCCCTGCGCGTCGTGGTGTCCCAGTGACCGCCACAGGCGCGCGGTCTGGGCCAGCAGTTCCAGCCCGACTCCGCGCTCGAAGTCTTCGTCCCCCGTGCAGTTGCCGTGGCGGATGACCGCGTCGGCGATGTCGGCGTTGACGTGGAAGGCCGCGGTGCCGGCCGGCCAGTAGCCCGAGCACTCCTGGCCGTCGATCGTCCGCCACGGGAAGCACGCCCCACGCAGGCCCAGCTGGCTCGCCCGTTCCACGGCCAGCGGCAGCGTGGAGTGCCGCCAGCGCAGGGCGTGCGCGGCGGCGTCGGGTACGACCTGGGTGAGCAGGGGCAGCACGTACGCCTCGGTGTCCCAGAAGCAGTGCCCGTCGTAGCCAGGACCGGTCAGGCCCTTGGCCGGGATCGCCCTGCCCTCGGCCCGCGCCCCTGCCTGCAACACGTGGAACAGCGAGAAGCGCACCGCCTGCTGGATCTCGGCGTCGCCGTCGACCTGCACGTCCGCGTTCGCCCAGAACGTGTCGAGGTAGGCGCGCTGCTCGGCCAGCAGGCCGTCCCATCCGGTCTGTGCCGCGCCGGTGAGGGCGGCGGCGGCCTGATCGCGTACGGCCGGCCGCGAGCGCGACCCCGACCAGCCGTACGCCACGAACTTGATCAACCGCAGCCGCTGGCCCGGCTGCAGGGACGCCGTCACCGTCACCCGCCCGAGGTCCGGCATGCTCTCGGCGCTCACCTGGACGCCCGGTACACCCCCGATGACGTGGTCCATCCCCACGGCGACGCACAGGCCGCTGCGCTGGGTACGATGCACCAGCCCGGCACGGGTGTCCTTGGCCGCGTGCTCCAGCCCGAGCAGCGGGGCCTCCAGGACGGCGGCGACCCGGGGATCGCCGCCGGGCAGCGGAAGCGGCTCGTTGGCGACGAGTTCCGACTGCACCACCAGCCGCACCGGGCCCGCCAGCGACTCCACCTCGTAGCAGATCGCCGCGACGGAGCGCTGCGTGAAGGACACCAGCCTGGTGGTGGAGACGCGCACCACGTCGTCGGCCGGGGAGGCCCATTCGGCGCGGCGGCGCAGCACCCCGGCGCGCAGGTCGAGTTCGAGCTCGTG
The DNA here is from genome assembly GCF_042754765.1 of Nonomuraea sp. NPDC059194. Lineage (NCBI taxonomy): Bacteria > Bacillati > Actinomycetota > Actinomycetes > Streptosporangiales > Streptosporangiaceae > Nonomuraea > Nonomuraea sp. NPDC059194. The sequence continues at coordinate 101,285 of NZ_JBHZBH010000004.1, forward strand.
CGAGCGCAGCTCTCCGTAGCGGACGTCGAACGGCTCGTCGTCGACGAGCAAGCGGATCAGCTTGCCGTTCGTCACGTTGATGAGGGTCTGGCCGGACTGCGGATAGCCGTAGCCGGCCTCCGCGTACGGCAGCGGCCGCAACTCGTAGACGCCGTTGAGGTAGGAGCCTGGCAGGCCGTGCGGCTCGCCCTCCTCGAGGTTGCCCCGCCAGCCGATATGGCCGTTGGACAGCGCGAAGAGCGACTCGTACTGGGGCAGCACGTCCAGGTCGAGGTGGGTGGCGCGCAGCCGCCACGGCTCGACAGGGAACGCCGGGTGGCTGATCATCGCTGCTCCAGGAGCTGGGCCAGGTCCGTCACGACGACGTCGGCGCCGTGCGCGCTGAGCTCGGCGGCCTGCCCGACCCTGTCGACGCCGACCACGAACCCGAACCCGCCGGCCCTGCCCGCCGCGACTCCGGCGAGGGCGTCCTCGAACACCGCGCACGCGGTCGCGTCCATCCCAAGAGCGCGGGCGGCGGCCAGGTAGGTGTCGGGCGCGGGCTTGCCCGCCAGCTGCTCCCGCTCGATGGTGCGGCCGTCGATGCGCACCTCGAACAGGTCCTCGATGCCGGCCGCGGCGAGCACGTCGCGGCAGTTGGCGCTGGAGGAGACCACCGCGCGGCGCAGCCCCGCCTCCCGCACCGCCTGGACGTAGCGCACCGAACCGTCGTATGGCCGCACGCCGTCCTGTTTCATCAGGCGCAGCACGATCTCGTTCTTCCTGTTGCCCAGGCCGTGCACGGTCTCGGCGTCGGGCGGGTCGTCGGGCCTTCCCTCCGGCAGGTCGATGCCGCGGGAGGCGAGGAACGACCGCGTGCCGTCGGCGCGGGGCTTGCCGTCGACGTAGGTGTCGTAGTCGGCCTCGGGGTCGAACGGGACGTACGGCTCGCCGAGCGACCTGGCCCGCTCCCGCAGGTAGCCGTCGAACATCTCCTTCCACGCGGCGGCGTGCACGGTCGCCGTCTGGGTGAGCACGCCGTCCAGGTCGAACAGGCACGCGCTCACCCCGTCGGGCAGTCCAAGGTCGCTCCCTTTCACGTCATCCCCCCACGGTAGGCATTCCCTACGGTCGGCCCCCTTGGGAGACGTGCCCGGCAAGTCGCACCGGCCCACCTGGCCGACCCGTCGCCGAGGTAAAGGAAGGGCACGAAATCAGCTCGCCGTCAGGGTGACTCCCGCGTCGGTTGCCTCCGGTCGCGTCGCCGGGAGAATGCCGCCTGGATGCGGAAGCGGCTTCGACAGCAGCCCTCTCGGCGGCCGTCATGTCTCCTGCCGCGGGTGCGGCGGAGGGCTCGATGGGAGGGACCTGGCCGATCTCGGTGCCGGATGGGGCGGGAGGTGCGGTTCGCCGTGGGACTCCAGCGCCCGGTACAGGGTGGAGCGGCCGACGCCGAGGTGCTTGGCGGACCAGCAGCTCCTTCACGCTGCGGGCGCCGCGGTCGGGTTTGTCGATGACCAGGGTGTCGCCGGGGTGCATCCGCTCGACGGTGGCGCGCAGCCGTTTCCGGGACGGTCGTCGGCCTGGGCGGGAACAGCGGCGGTGGCAGCCTTTGTGGCGGCCGTCGTCTCCTTCGCCTGCTGCTTGGCCTCAGCGATCAACTCACCCGGTTACCGGGCAGGGGCACGGTCTTTCGTCGGGACTCTCGGTCCAGATCGAGGGGGTGCTCACCTGCCGGTGGCTACCTGTCCCGAGTCTGCCGAACGGCGACCCGTTGGCTCTCATGAGATCGAGGCTGGACCGTGCGTATTGGAGACCCAGCGGGAGTGGGACGCCACGGTCGAACAGGCTCGGCTGTACAACCTGGCGGAGCAAGTGGACGAATCGCGGTTGGTATTCAAATCTCAACCCCCGAGGCATATCGTCCGAAGAGGGGAAACGCACTTCACGAAAATCGGGGGATGGTCATCATGGCCGCGACAAAGAAGATTCTGATTATCGTCACCAACGTCGGCGAATATGAGAAGGTCGGCATGAGGACGGGCCTGTGGCTTGGCGAGCTCACCCACTTCTGGGACGTCGCCGAGCAGGCGGGACTGTCAATGGACATCGCAAGCCCGCTCGGCGGGAAGATCCCGCTGGACCCGGAGAGCCTGTCTCACGAGGTCCTAGCAGAGCTTGGCACCGAGAAGCGCTACAGGGACAGAAAGTTCATGGACCTCCTCGAGGAAACCAAGAAGATCTCAGAGGTGAATCTCGAGGACTACGACGCCATCTATCTCACCGGGGGCCACGGGGTCATGTTCGACTTCCCGCAGAGCGGGGATCTGGAGGATCTGATGGCACAATTCTATGAGAGCGGCAGAATTGTCTCAACCGTCTGTCATGGCGGTACAGGTCTCCTTAAGGTGACACTCGAAAACGGCGACCCTCTGGTTAAGGGAAAACGGGTCACCGGATTCTCGTGGCCGGAAGAAGAGTTGGCAAACAGGGCGGATGCCGTCCCCTACAACCTTCAAGAGGAGCTGAAGAAGCTCGGGGCCAATTACAGCACGGCCGACAAGCCGTTCGAGCCGTACGTGGTCGAGGACGAACGTCTGATCACGGGACAGAACCCGGGCAGCGCCAGAGCCGTCGCCGAAGCGGTGGTCAAGCGGCTCACCGCCGCGGCATAGACCAAGAGAGGCGCCTCACTGCGGGCGCACATCGTCCTGCTCCTCGCAGCCTCGGCGGCGTTGGCCGCAATCCGACCTCGGCCTGGGTCACGCGCTCGTGGTTCCTGGCTCTGCACCTGCCTGGGCATCTCCAATGGCCCACGATTGTCGCGATGATCGCTCTCGGGCTCGCTCTCTGAGCCGGTGTTCGGGCGGGAGGCTACTGCGGCTGCGGACGCCTATCTGCACGGCGACCCGGCTCCGCTGCACGGCCTGGCCAGGCTAGCTCCCACTGCCCCGGTCTGAGGTGCAGCAGCGGGGGCGGGGCTCGGTGTCGTGCATGGGGGCGTCCTCGGGAGCGGTGAGTACCGGGTTAGGAGATCGGTCTGGATGCCCCCGAGGGTCTTGCGGGTCAGGACATGCGGCTTCACCCCAATCAGCGGCCATTCGGCTCGGCCCTCCCCCGCGTGGCCGGAGGCGTGCCTGGGTTCAGTGGCCCATCACGGGCTTGGCGCCGGCGGAGGGCAGGGGCAGGTGCTCGCGGATGAGCAGCCAGCTCGCGACCAGCACCCACGCCGCTGTCAGCAGCCCAGGAAGGATCACCACCAGCGGGCCGTCCGGCGCCAGCACCCCGCCCGTGTTGCCCACCATGGCGGCGGCCAGCAGCCTGATCGCGGCGACCGCGATGGCGAACCAGGCCATCCACTTCGGGAACACCTTCGTGTGCAGGATCGCGGCGGCGACGGCCGCGAAGGTGGCGGCCATGGCGACCCCGGCGATGCCGCCCATCACCGTCAGCGCCGTGTACGGCCCGGCCGCGATCGCCAGCAGCGGCGGATTGGCCACCATGGCGTAGGTCATCCCGGCGAAGACCGCCACCCCGATGAACCCGATCACGGTGACGACCACGAACCCGGCCAGCACCAGCGCGGGAGTGTCGCTGCTCTCGTCGGCCCGCCGGAAGGCGGTCGCCAGCGCGACGCCGAACCACAGGAACAGCATCAGGGCGACGGCGAACAGCAGCGCCGCGGTCAGGATCTGGGTTCGGTACGCGGCCAGGTATCCGGCGATCGTCGTGGTGCTGTCGCTGATGCTCGGCGCGTTGCCCATCACCAGACGCCCGATGAGTCCCACCACGAGAGCGCCGATACCGGCCATTCCGCCCCATCGAAGCTCGTGACTCTCCTTGATGTCCATGAGAATCACCCCCAATATCGATGATTCGTCCGGCCCAGGATGAGCCTCAAGCACCGGTCAGCCATTTTTCGCCCGCCCTCGCCCAAGAACGCTTTGCCCGCCCCTCGGGCGGCGCTCGAAGGGCGCGCGGCGGGCCCCGGTCGGAAAGACCGGCAGGTCGGGACTTTAGTCCCTTCATCGGCCGCCACCTGACCGGAGAAACTGGACAGTATGCGTGTGGACGATTCCGGCCTTCAGGTGCTCTCCCGGGCAGAGTGCCTGGAGTTGCTGTCGTCGGCGGAGATCGGCCGGATCGTCTTCACCGACCACGCGCTGCCCGCCGTACAGCCGGTCAACTTCTGCCTGCGCGACGGGCACATCGTGATCAGGACCAACCCCGGCTCGAAGCTCGCCGCGGCCACCAGGCACGCCGTGGTGGCCTTCGAGGCCGACGACTTCGACACCCTTGCCCGTACCGGCTGGTCGGTGACCGCGGTCGGGCGGGCGCGGGCCGTACAGGACGAGGCGGAGCGGGCCCGGCTCGCCGAGCTGCCGCTGCGACCCTGGGCGCCCGGTGACAGGAGCCACTACATCGTGATCCGGATCGAGCAGGTGTCCGGGCGGCGGATCATCGCTGCCCACGAATCCGCGACCCCCGCATAACGGTTCCTCCTGAGCGCCACCGGGCAGGGGACCTGAGCGGACGATGCCGCTCAGGCCGCTCAGAGGGGCGAAGGAGGCCGGCCCATGAACGCAGTGATCGTCGTCGGGACGGACGGCTCGGCGGGGGCGACCCGCGCCGTCATGTGGGCGGCGCAGGACGCCGCGCTCAAGAGGTCGCGGCTGCAGATCGCGCACGTGCTCGAAACCGCCCGCGCCGACGTGCCGTACAACCCGCCGAGAGAGGTCGCCGAGCGGCTGCTGGCCGAGGCGGCGCGCTCCGCCCGGGAGCTCGGCCCCGCGGTCGAGGTCACGGTACGGCTCCTGGCCGGTCATCCCGCCACCGAGCTGCGCGCGCTGGCCGAGAACGCCGACGAGCTCGTGGTCGGCAGCCGTGGCCTCGGCGGGTTCGCCAGCGCGCTGCTCGGCTCGGTGAGCCTCGGCGTCGCCGGCCGGGTGCACCGCCCGGTCGTCGTCGTACGGCCGGCGGCGGCCGCTCAAGGAGCCGCCGCTCAGGGAGCCGCCGCTCAAGCGGAAATCGTGGTCGGGGTGGACGGCTCCGCCGACTCCGAGGCCGCCCTCGAATACGCCGTCACCGAGGCGGCCCTGCGCCAGGCGCCGTTGCGCGTGGTGCGGGCGTGGCAGGTTCCGCCGCACGTCATGAGTTTCGACCCGCTCGCGGCCCAGCAGGAGCAGGCCGAACTGGTCGCCGACCTGCTGGCGCCCTGGCGGGACAAGCACCCCGAGGTGTCCTTCACCAAGGACGTCGTCTGCGCCCACCCGGCTGCCGCCCTGGTCAACGCCTCCAAGAACGCGACCCTGGTCGTCGTCGGGAGCAGGGGGCGCGGCCAGTTCGCCGCGGCGGTGCTGGGCTCGGTGAGCCACGGCGTGCTCTGCCACGCTCACTGCCCGGTGGCCGTGGTCCGCCGTTGACCTTGTGATGCGCGCGGCTACCAGGACCAGCTGGGCGTCGGGGTGTCGACGAAGCGAGCGATGTCGTGCTGGGTGACGACCGCCAGCCGGTCGGCGAGGTCGGCCAGTGCGCGGGAGGCGGCCAGCTCGTCGCCGATCTCGGCGACGGCGGGGTCGGCGGGGTTGCGGCGGGCACTGCCGGTTCCGGACAGGTGCGTGCCGTCCTTGGTGGTGAGGACCGCCTTGGCCGAGGTGTCGTCGCCGTCCTCGGTGATGTAGATCTGCACGGTCCACTTCTTGGCTTCCATGACGATGCCCCTCGTGTCGCGACGCCGCCCGGTAGGGCCTCACCTCCCATTTCACTCGCATGGAGAGCCTGTTCACCAGGGGGGAAGGCTGGAGATATGTCTTCTTCGAGCTTGACGTTCCTCGGCGGGGCCGGCACGGTCACGGGCAGCAGGTTCCTGCTCGACCTGCCCGGCGACACGCGGATCCTGCTGGAGTGCGGCCTGTTCCAGGGCTCGCGCGAGCTGAGGCGCCGCAACTGGGCGGCCTTTCCGATCCCGCCGTCTACCATCTCGGCCGTCGTGCTCAGCCACGCCCACCTCGACCACTGCGGCTACCTGCCCGTTCTGGTACGGCAGGGCTTCGGCGGCGCCGTCCACACCACGCCCCGCACGGCCGAGCTGACCGCGATCGCGCTGCGCGAAAACGCCCGGCTCATGGTGGACGAGGCCGACCACGCCAACGCCGTCGGCTGGTCCGTCCACGATCCCGCCCTGCCCCTCTACGACGACGAGGACGTCACCCGCGCGCTGGCCAGGCTGGTCCCGGTCGAGCACGACACGCCCGTCCGGCTACACGGCGCCCGGCTGTCTCTGCACAGGGCGGGACACATCCTCGGCTCGTCGTGGACGCAGCTCGTTCTGGACGCGGGGAAGACGATCGTGCACAGCGGCGACCTGGGCAGATCCGTTCATCCCCTGCTGCAGCCCCCGGTGCCGCTGCCGGGAGCCGACGTCCTGCTCGTCGAGTCGACCTACGGCGACCGCCGCCACGACGACAACGCCACGCTCGACGACCTGGCGAAGGCCGTCACCAGGACCGCCGATCGCGGCGGCCGCGTGCTCATCCCCGCCCTCGCCGCCGACCAGATCGAGGTGATCGTCTACCGGTTGCGCGAGCTCCGCCAGGCGGGCCGCATTCCCGAAATCCCCGTCTACGCGGACAGCCCCATGGGTCTGGCCGCCCGGAACGTCCACCTCGACGCCATCGCCGCGCGCGAGGCCGAGCTGCGTCCCGGCCTGACGCGCGACACCATCGACCCGAGCTGGGTGCGCGAGCTGACAGTGGCCGAGGAATACCATCCGTGCGTCATCGTCTCCGCCTCGGGCGGCCGGGTCCTCCACCACCTGCTGCCCGACCCGCGGATGACGGTGCTGATCGCCGGATTCGCCGCCCTCGGCACCCGAGCCCGCGACCTGGCGGACGGCGCGACCTCCCTCAAGATCCACGGACGCTACGTCCCCGTTCGCGCCGAGATCGTGAGCCTTCCGGGCTTGTCGGCCCACGCCGACGCCGCCGACACCATCGCCTGGCTGTCGACCGCCGCCCGGCCGCCCGCGGTGACCTACGTGGTCCACGGCGAACCCGACGCCGCCCGGGCGCTGCGCGACCGGATCCACGACCAGCTCGGCTGGCACGCGGTGGTGCCACGGCCGGACGAACGCGTCCTGCTCTGAGCCGGTTTCCGGCCGTCAGTCGAGAACTTCCGACAGCGGGCGGCGGACGCCGCGGCTCGCCTCGAAGGTGAAGCCGAGCCGCATGATCATCTGGGGGTACTCGCCCGAGCACACCTCTTCCCGCAGGAACTCGCGCAGGTGCGGCAGCTCCAGGGACTGGGTGTGGAAGGCGGCGCTCACCCCGTAGGCGCACGCGTAGAGCAGGACCCGCTGCAGGGCCTGGCCGGTCGCGATCCACTCCTGCCTGGAGTCCCTGGGCGTCGTCATGACCGCCACCACACCCGTCGCCGTGGCCGCGGGCTGATCGCTCTCGATCCCCCACGCGTAGTCCCGCTGGGGAAAGCCGGTGTCGGAGGGCTCGTGCGGATAGGCGTCCGCCGGAACCCCGTCCTTGCGCGGGCTGCCCGGCGCCCGCCCCCACCTGCGCACCTCGGCGTCCTCGGCGCGCGCCGCCTGGGCGGCCTGCGTGACGGCGGCGAGCACGCGGACGGCCCGCTCGTCGCCGATCGGCATCAGCTTGACGTTCTCGGCGGCCGCCTGCCGTACCAGGGCCTCGACCAGCTTGCCGGGGACGGGCAGGGTGGTGAATCCCGCGCGGTGGGTGCGCCTGCGCTCGATCTCGGCGCAGAGCAGGCGGGTGGTCTCGTCCGGTGTCACGACCTCGCCGAGCCGTACGGTCGCCAGCAGGTTCGCCCTGTCGGGGTCGGGCAGGATCCGCGTCACGGGGGCCCGCCCTCTGCTCCGGAGCACGGTGCGGATGTTGAACAGCGCCGCGCCGCAGCCGATGAGCATCTCCCTGCCCTCGGGGTCGCCCGCGCGCAGCTTGCGATCGGCGTCGGCGCGGACGCCGATCTCCTCACCGGCGACCGCGAACGTCCACGGCTGCGTGTTGTGCACGGACGGAGCCCAGGTCGCGGCCTCCAGCGCCGCGCGGATCGCCTCGGCCTGCATGGCCATCACCTCCCAGCGGTGTCGGCTCCAGCGCATCACGCGGCCAGGCGCCCAGGTCAGGGCCGAAAGTCACCCTCCTCAGGGCCCATCGTCAGGGGTTGCCCGAGCTGAGTCGGCGAAAGGCCGCGTACAGCGGCAGGCGCGTCGGACACCGGCGGGCGGCCGGTGAACGCCGGGGTGGCGGCACGGGCCGCGTCAGGTCCAGGTCGTCCAGGTCGACGCCGGTCGCGGCGTCCAGCGTGCGACGGTGGTGCGCGTCCAGCTCGGCCAGAGCCGGGTGGCCGGCGTGCGCGTCCAGCAGGAGCCTGGCGGCCGGCATGGCGTCGGCGAGCTCGTGCCACAGCCGGACGAGAGGGGCGCGCAGGTCGTGCGGCGGGTCTTCGAGCACGGCGTCGAGCCGGGCGTCGAAGGCCCGGTACCAGCGGCGCTGCACCTCACGCAGGAACTCCTCGGAGCCGCCGAATTCGGCGGAGACCTCCGCCGCGAGCTCGGCCGGAACGATCGGCCGCCCTGTCTCGGCGATGCCGGCCAGCACGGCATGGACCAGTTGGTGGCGGCGGCGCGACTGACTCCATGACATCTGTCTCGACCTACTCAGTGTCGGTGACATACACGATGTATGTCGTATGCTAAGCGCATGTCATCTGTCAAGCGCCGGCGCGATCAGTACGCTCAGGCGACCAGGTCCGCGCTGCTCGAAGCGGCCACCCGTCGCTTCGCCGAGCATGGCTTCGCCGGTACGGCGCTTGAGGACGTCGCGGCCGACATCCAGGCCAGCCGCGGCGCGGTCTACCACCACTTCGCCAACAAGACCGCGCTGTTCGAGGCGGTGGTCGAGGAGCTGGAGACGGAGATGGTCCGCCAGGTGATCGAGTCGGGCGCGCAGGCGGCCGGCACCTGGGAGGCGGCGATGGCGGCCACGGAGCGTTTCCTCGACCACTGCTGCGATCCCGACTACGGGCGCGTGGTCTGGCAGGAGGCTCCCATCGCGCTGGGGTGGCGGCGCTGGAAGGAGTGCGAGGAGAAGTACGCCTACGGGCTGATCGAGCAGCTCATCAAGGCGCTCGTCGACGACGGCGAGCTCCCGCCGCTGCCGGTGGAGCCGATGACCCGCATCACCTTCCACATTCTCGGCGCCGCGGGGATGGCGCTGGCCGAGGCGCCCGAAGCGGACAAGCCCAGGGTCAGAGCCGAGTACTCCACGGCGATCCGGCAGCTACTCGCCGGCGTCCGGGTGACCGGAGCGAAGACCTCGCGGGCGGCGACAGGCTAGCCGAGGGCGCGGTCGAGGTTGAACGCGGCGCTGATCAGCGCCAGGTGGGTGAAGGCCTGCGGGAAGTTGCCGCGCTGCTCCCCCGTGTGCCCGATCTCCTCCGCGAACAGGCCGACGTGGTTGGCATAGGTGAGCATCTTCTCGAAGGCCAGTCTGGCCTCGTCGAGCCGCCCGGCGCGGGCGAGCGCCTCGACGTACCAGAACGAGCAGATCGAGAACGTGCCCTCCGTGCCGCTCAGGCCGTCCGGGCTCGCCTCGGGGTCGTAGCGATAGACCAGCGAGTCCGACACCAGGCGGTCGCCGAGCGCCGCCAGGGTGGACAGCCACTTCGGATCGGTCGGCGAGACGAACTTGGCCAGCGGCATCATCAGCACCGAGGCGTCGAGGACCTCGCCGTCGAGGTGCTGGGCGAACGCTTGCAGCTTGGGTGACCAGCCGCGGCGCATGATCTGCTGGTAGATCGTGTCGCGCGCCCGCTGCCAGCGGGGCAGGTCGGCGGGCAGTCCGCGGTGGTTGGCCAGGCGGATGGCCCGCTCGATGGCCACCCAGCACATGAGGCGCGAGAACAGGAAGTCCTTGCGCCCGCCGCGGGTCTCCCAGATGCCCTCGTCGGGCTGGTCCCAGTTGTCGCAGACCCAGTCGACGAGGGTGTTGACGTAGTCCCAGCTGTCGCTGGAGATGGGTTTGCCCCACTTGTCGTAAAGGTAGATGGCGTCGACGAGCGCGCCGTAGATGTCGAGCTGGAGCTGACCGACGGCGGCGTTGCCGACGCGGACCGGGCAGGATCCCTCGTAGCCGTCGAGGTGGTCGAGCCGGCGTTCGGGAAGGTCGCCGCGTCCGTCGATGCCGTACATGATCTGCAGGGGTCCCGACGCGCTGGACGAGCAGGTGCACACGTTCGCGGTCAGGAAGCGCATGAACGCCTCGGCCTCGTCGGTGAAGCCGAGCCTGAGCAGGGCGTAGACGCAGAACGCGGCATCACGGACCCATACGTACCGGTAGTCCCAGTTGCGTTCGCCGCCGATCTCCTCCGGCAGGCTGGTGGTCGGCGCGGCCACGATGCCACCCGTCGGGGCGTACGTCAGCAGCTTCAGGACCAGCGCGGAACGGTGGACCATCTCCCGCCACCGGCCGCGGTAGCGCGAGGCGGACAGCCACCGCCGCCAGAAGTCGACGGTGGCGACGAACTGCGCCTCGGCCTCTGTCCTCACGCATGACCGTGGCGCCACTCCCTCGCCGACGCGGTCGAGGGCGAAGACGGCGCATTCGCCCTCGTGGAGCTTGAACTCCGACCACACGTCCGAACCGTCGGCTTCCATCGGCACCGTGGCCGACAGCGCGAGAGTCAGGGAGGGCGACTCGAACAGCGCCTGGCCCTCCGAGAAACGAAGCGTGTGCGGCTGGGTGCCGTACTCGAAGCGCGGCGCCACCCGCGCCCGGAACGGAAGCGATCCGCGGACGCAGGTCACCCGCCGGATCAACCGGTGCCGGTCGGACTCCGGCGACTGCCCGGCGACGGGCATGAAGTCCTGGATCTCGCCCACGCCGTCGTCGGCGTAGAAACGGGTGATCAGCACGTTCGTGTCGGGAAAGTAGAACTGCTTGGTCCTGGCCGGCCCGTCGGCGGCCAGCTCGAACGACCCGCCCAGGTCGCTGTCCAGCAGCGCGGCGAACACGCTGGGAGAGTCGAAATCCGGACAGCAGTACCAGTCGATCGTGCCGTTCACGCCGACGAGCGCCGTGGTGCGCAGATCCCCGATCAGCCCGTGGTCGGCGATCGGCAGGTACCGGGGCCGCGGGCCGTCCCCGGAGGTTCCCATGGTCATCTCGGCCTCCTCGCCGTTCCGACCCCGCCGCCAGCCTAGGAAGGCCGGCGGCGCGCCCGAGTCTGCTGTACGTCAAAGACTCGGCAGGGTTTGGCGACCGCGCCCCAGATCGAGCCGTAGACGACGCTGCCGCCGGTCACGTAGGCGGTCTCCGGCGCCATGGTCAGGCCGAAGTTCGGCGGCATCTGGGCGAGCACGCCGTCGATGATGCGGATGAGGTTGAGGAGGTACAGCGGGAACCGCCGCCGGTGACGCCGAGATGGACGTGGCTTCCGCGCACCCAGGCGGTCAGCGTGTAGGCGGTGCCCGGCCGTACGGTCACCGGCTGGGCACACCTGGCGTGGTCGGCGCCGCGAGCAGCGACGTATGCCTTGTGGGACCTGCTCGACCGCAGGATCAGAACGCCGAAAAGCCCCTAAGCTACGCGGTTATGGTTCGTACCCGGCTGTATCGCAACGGCGTGCTGCGCGCTCACGGCTTCCCCATCGCCGACGTCTCCGACCACCTTTCCGACACGGCGGCGACAGTCTGGTTCGACCTGTGCTCTCCCACCCCTGCCGACCTGGCGGTGATCGCCGAAGAGCTCGGCCTGCACGCCCTGGCCGTCGAGGACGTCCTGCACGATCGCCAGCGGCCCAAGCTCGACGTCTACGACAGCCACCTGTTCCTCAGCGTCTACGGCGTGCGCCTGAACCCGGAGACCGGCCGGCTGGCCATCAGCGAGATCGACATCTTCGTCACCCGCAACGCGCTGGTGACCGTCCGCTCCGACGACGGCGTCGACATCGACCAGGTGGCCAAACGCTGGGACGCCAACGCCGGTCTGGCCGGTCACGGAGTCGGCTTCCTGCTGCACGGCCTGCTCGACTACATCGTCGACGGCCACTTCGAGATCGTCCAGGACCTCGACGAGCGCGTCGAAGGTCTCGAAGACTCGCTGTTCACCGACGACGGCGCGACCAGGTCGCTCCAGCGGCACACGTTCGAGCTGCGCAAGGACATGGTCGCCTTCCGCCGCGTGGTGCTCCCGATGCGGGAGGTGCTCAACGCCCTGCTGCGCCGCGACCTCCACGTGGTCGACGCGGCAATGACCCCGTACTACCAGGACGTCTACGACCACGTGCTGCGCGTCAGCGAGTGGATCGACTCGCTGCGGGACCTGATCGGCAACATCCGCGAGACCTCCCTGTCCCAGCAGGGCTTCCAGCTCAACACCATCATGAAGCGCGTCACCAGCTGGGCGGCGATCATCGCCGTGCCCACCGCGATCACCGGCTTCTACGGCCAGAACGTGCCCTATCCCGGTGCCGAACAGCCGATCGGGTTCTGGACGTCGACAGCCATGATCGTGGGCGTCTCCGCCGCACTGATCGCCGTCTTCCGCAAGCGCGACTGGCTGTAGCCGACCGCCTCGAGGAGCCGGCGTAAAGGCGACGCCAAGGTAAAGAATTCCGTTGCGGATCCCCTATGCCGCAGGGGATTGCGCGCCCGCGGCCGGGACAACACTTGCACCGCTCTATACGTTTCGCTTACGTTGAGGGCACTCAAGGCGCACATCAGGCGTGCCACTGCACGCCGCCCGCGCCCTCAATATTGCCGAGACCGCGCATCTGCATGGACGTCACCTACATGAACGTCGATTCCGCAGACCGGCGCGGCCGCCGAATCCGCGATGGTCGCGGAACCGGGGACCCAATCTCCCTTGGGGTGAATCGGAACGCCCGTCGCAGATGGCGTCCGTAGGGCACTTCCACGCCCGAACCCGTCAGCTAACCCGGTAGGCGGCATGGAAGCTAGGAGCAAATTCCCGTATGTTCAAGCACGTTCTTCGTCGTTCCGTCGTGTCCGCGAACCTTCCCCGTCTTGCCGTCGGCCTGACCGTCGCGGCCGGAGCGATGTTCGCGAACGTTCACTCCTTCGGTGACGACCACGCGGCGCGGGCGCAGGCAGCAGCCCGCCCGCAGCAAGTGTCCGCGGCCCAGAAGCCCGCTCAGGTGAACGCGGCCTCCCTGCTGAAGGTGGCGGAGTCGCAGGTGGGTGTGGCCGAGAACGCCGCCGGTGGCGGCACCCCCTTCCACCGCTGGTACATGTCGTCCCAGCGCGCGGCCGAGACCGTGAACCGCGACGGTGGCAGCATCCGCGCCTACGCCAACGCGCCGTGGTGCGCGATGTTCGTCTCCTGGGTCGGCGAGAAGAGCGGCCTGCGGCCCACGGTCGGCTGGGACGCCTACACCGTCACCTTCGCCAAGTGGTTCAAGGCCAACAAGCGCTGGGGCACCAAGTCCACGCCCGGCGCGGTCGTCTTCTTCTCCTGGAAGGGCGGCAAGGACCTCGACGACATCCAGCACGTCGGTTTCGTCGAGAAGGACAACGGCGACGGCACGATCAGCACCATCGAGGGCAACACCGGCAACGGCAAGGTGGAGCAGCGCGTCCGTCCGAAGTCGCAGGTCGTCGGCTACGGCTACCCCGACTACAAGGCCTGAGCCCCGACGGGGTGCCAGCCGCCCGGCGCGATGCGGGCGGCACCCTCGGGCCACGTCCCCTTCTCGTACGGCTCGGGCGCGCCGTCGAAGGCCAGGATGTCCTGGACGATGCGCCACGACTCCTCCACCAGGTCGAACCTGACGAAATGCCGGGCATCCCCCGCGAGCGCGTCCTTCAGCACCTGCTCGTAGGCCTCCTGCGCGGGCCCGAGCACCTTGGTGAAGTCGACGGACACCGGCACCGGACAGGTCCTGTCGAGCACGTCCGGTTCCTTGGCCAGCAGGTCGAACGTCACTCCCGGATCGGGATGCATCCTGAACCTGACCAGGTTGGGCGCCGGCCTGGCGCTGAAGTAGGCGACGGGCGGCCTGCGCAGTTCGGCGACGACCTCCAGCGCGTCGACGGGCAGGCACTTACCGGTGCGGATGCAGAACGGCACGCCCGCCCAGCGCCAGTTGTCGATCGCGGCCCGCAGCGCGACGAACGTCTCGGTCCGCGAGTCAGAAGCCACACCGGCCGTGTCGCGGTACCCGTCGTACTGCCCGCGCGCCACGTCGGCCTCTTCGAGGGTGCGGACGGAGCGCAGCACCCGCCACTTCTCGTCGAGCGCGGCGCGGGCGTCGCCCGAGGGCGGCGCGTCCATGGCGACATAGGCCAGCAGTTGGAGCAGGTGGTTCTGCACGACGTCGCGCAGCGCCCCTACCCCGTCGTAGAACGCTCCCCTGTCGGTGACGCCGAAGTCCTCGGCCAGGGTGATCTGGACGCTGCGCACGTAGGTGCGGTTCCAGATGGGCTCCAGCATGGTGTTGGCGAAGCGGAAGACGACCAGGTCCTCGACGGGTTCCTTGCCGAGGAAGTGGTCGACGCGGAAGAGGCGGTCCTCGTCGAAGCAGGTGAGGATCTCGGCGTTGAGCTGCCTGGCCGAGGCCAGGTCGTGGCCGAACGGTTTCTCCACCACCAGCCGCGCGTCGGAGTTGAGCCCGGCGGCGGCCAGTCCCCTGGCGACGATGGAGAACAGGGAGGGCGGCACGGCGAGGTAGTGCGTGAGGTATCCGAGACCCTCCACCTCCTCGCGCAGCCGGTCGAAGGTGCCTGCGTCGGCGAGGTCGCCGGCGACCAGCCGCAGGTCGAGGCGGGGTGACAGGTCCTTGCCCACGGCCTGGCGCGCGAGGGCGCGCAGGCCGTCGAGGTCGAGGTCGGTCATGGCCACCCCGACGACCGGCACGTCCAGCTGGCCCGTGTCCGCGAGTTTGTCGAGCGCCGGCAGCAGCATCTTCTTCGCCAGGTCGCCCGTGATGCCGAACAGGACCAGTGCCATGGATCAGACCTTTCTTCCCCGCATCTCCCTGTACGTGCGCACCAGTGCGGCGGTGGAGGCGTCGGGCGTCTGCGTGGGGGGCTCCTCGGAGGTGAGCGCGGGCGCCAGGTCCATCGCCATCTTCTTGCCCAGCTCGACACCCCACTGGTCGAAGGAGTCGACGCCCCAGATCGTGCCTTCGACGAACACGATGTGCTCGTAGAGGGCGACGAGCTGGCCGAGTGTGGAGGGGGTCAACTTGGGGGCGAGGATGGTGGAGGTGGGCCGGTTGCCCGGCATCACCTTGTGCGGCACGACGGCGGCGGGCGTGCCCTCGGCGGCGATCTCCTCGGCGGTCTTGCCGAAGGCCAGCGCCGAGGTCTGCGCCAGCAGGTTGGCGGTGAGCAGGTCGTGCATGCCCTCGGCGTCCTCATGAGGCCGGCCGAAGCCGAGGAAGTCGGCGGGCACCAGCCGCGTGCCCTGGTGCAGCAGCTGGTAGAAGGCGTGCTGGCCGTTGGTGCCAGGCTCGCCCCAGAAGATCTCTCCGGTCGGTACGGTCACCGGCGTGCCGTCGGCCTGGACCGACTTGCCGTTCGACTCCATCGTCAGTTGCTGCAGGTAGGCGGGGAAGCGGTGCAGCCGCTGGCTGTACGGCAGGACGGCGCGGGTCTGCGCCTCGAAGAAGTCGGTGTACCAGATGCCGAGCAGGCCCATGAGGACCGGCATGTTGGCCTCGAAGGGCGCGGTGCGGAAGTGCTCGTCGATGGTGTGGAACCCGTCGAGCATCTCGCGGAAGCGCTCGGGCCCGATGGCGATCATCAGCGACAGGCCGATGGCGCCGTCGTAGGAGTAGCGGCCGCCGACCCAGTCCCAGAAGCCGAACATGTTGGCGGTGTCGATGCCGAACTCGGCGACCTTCTCGGCGTTGGTGGAAACGGCGACGAAGTGCTTGGCGACGGCCTCCTCGCCGAGCGAGCCGACCAGCCAGGCGCGGGCGACCTTGGCGTTGGTCAGCGTCTCCAGCGTGGTGAAGGTCTTGGAGCTGACGATGACCAGCGTGGTGGCGGGGTCGAGGTCCTTCAGCGCGCCGTGGATGTCGGCCGGGTCGATGTTGGAGACGAATCTGGCGGTGATGCCCGCGTCGGCGTAGTCGCGCAGCGCCTCGTAGGCCATGGCGGGCCCGAGGTCGGAGCCGCCGATGCCGATGTTCACCACAGTTTTGATGGCCTGGCCGGTCTGGCCCTTCCATTCGCCCGAGCGGACTCTGGCGCTGAAGTCGCTCATCTTGTCCAGGACGGCGTGCACGTCGCCCACGACGTCCTGCCCGTCGACGACGAGCTTGGCGTCGGCGGGCATGCGCAGCGCGGCGTGCAGGACGGCCCGGTCCTCGCTCACGTTGATGTGCTCGCCGGAGAACATGGCGTCGATCCGCTCGCGCAGCCCCGCCTTCTCGGCCAGCGCCAGCAGCAGCTCCATCGTCTCCGCGGTGGCGCGGTGCTTGGAGTAGTCGAGGTAGAGCTCACCCGCGCTCAGGCTCATCCGCTCGGCCCTGCCGGGGTCCTCGGCGAACAGCTCCCGCAGATGCTTGTCCGCGACGGCCTCGTGGTTGGCCTTCAGTGCCGCCCATTCGCCGCTCCGACTGATGTCCACGTCTCCTCCAAGCACTCTCAACCTGACGCCGTACCCGCGATGGGTGATCCATCGCACCGCGGGGAGGTTATCAAGCGGTCATGAACCGATATTGCGACTGCGTCAACGCCGCTTCCTGCGCCGCTTCTTCCGGATGGTCGAAATGTCCGGTTTCCAGGACGAACAGCTCCTTGGGGCCGGCGAGCGCGTTGTAGATGGCGAACTGCCCCGGTGGGGGGACGGCGGGGTCGAACAGGGCGGCGCCCACGTGGACGGGCTTGCGCACGAAGGTCGCGGCGGTGGCGGCGTCGAAGTAGGCGAGCACGTCGAGCACCTCGGGGTGCGCGGCGTGGTGGTCGCGTACGGCGGCGCCGCTTCCGGTGCAGGGCAGCGTCACCCGCAGCGGGTGGTTGCCGAAGCTGGGGATGACCAGGGCGCCGGAGGCGAACCTGTCGTCGAAGGCCAGGACGAAGGGGCCGATGCCGCCGCCGAAGCTGGAGCCGATGTAGTCGAGCCGTACGGCGGCCGTCTCGGGCAGCAGCTCGGTCAGCGCGGTGGCCGCGCACCACATGTCGGCCACGCAGCCGCCGTGGATGTAGCTGTCGCGGGAGCCGATGCCGTGCAGCACGTGCTCCTGGGCGTCGGAGGGCAGGTCGGGGTGCAGGCTGCGGGCGGGCAGGCCGCGCGCGCACGGCCAGATGGTCGCCGTTCCCTGGATGTTGACCCTGACCTCGGGCTGGTCCCTGCCGCCGTAGCCGTGGGCGACGACGCGGGCCCTGGAGACGCGGCCGTCGGCGGGGACGCTGAGCCAGCCGCCGATCCTGAACCCGTCGGCGGAGGTGTAGCTCACGCCGTGGAAGCGCAGGCCGTCGGCCTCCCATTCCACCGGGCCGAGCTTGGGCGCGACACTGACCGCCATCGCCTGCTCGCGCCGCTCGCGCCAGAACCGCTCGAAGTCGGCAGGAGCGGCCGGAGCTGGTACGGCCAGCAGCGCGTCGAGGTCGTAGCCGTAGGTCGGGTCGAAGGTGAACTCGTGCCGCGGTGTCAAAGCCAGCCCCTCCATGCAAGATCGTCAGGCCAGCTTAACTGCCCTTTCCCGGGTGCCGGAAACGACGCTCCACGGCGAACCGGCAAGCCGTTCGGTCTCGGCCCCCTCCCCCATCAGCAGCGATCCGGCGGGGAGCCTGGGCGAGTTGGCCGCCACGACCCTGCCCTCGGCGTTGACCAGCGTCACCTGGGTCGGGCAGGCGGCCAGCACGCCGAGCAGGAGCGCCTCGAACCTGGCGGCCCGCACGTCGGCGCCGACCACGCCGAGGAAGCGGCCGTCGACCAGGGCGGGCGTGGTGAAGGTGAGCATGTAGGTGTCGGTGCCGCCGTAGTCGACGTAGGGGCCGACGACGTGACGGCGGCCGGTGCGGCGCGGCACCGCGAACCATTCGGCGGCGGTGTAGTCGTAGAAGTCGAGGCTCTCGGGGTCGAGGTCGACGTCGAGGAAGATCGGGTCGTCCTCCGGCGGGGCCTGCCACCAGTCGAGCCAGCGCGGCCGGTCGGCCAGCACGCCGGGGGCGACGATCACGCCGGTGCCGGCGGCGATGCCGTGCAGGCGGCGCAGGCAGCCGAAGATCTGGGGGCGCACGCCCGCCAGGTCGGCGGAGGTGAAGGCGGGATGGGATCGGAAGCAGGCTTCCACGCCCGTCCTGATGTCCTCCAGCGCGCGGAAGACGTCCTCGACGATCGCGTGGACCCGCTCGGCCACGAGAGCAGCGTGTGGATCGCTCATGTGTGGATCGCTCATCGCCACTCCCGTTGGTCCTGGGTGACAAGTCGCCAATGGAACTCCATCAGACGCTCGGTGCCCCTGTCGAGGTGCTCCTCGGTCAACGTTCGCGCGCGGTCGGCCTGCCGCGCGGCGATGGCGTCGATGACCTGGCGGTGGCTGCGCACGACCTCCTGCGGGTCGACGGCCTCGCCGTACGGGAGCCAGAGCAGCTCGCCGACCTCGGACTGGATGTCGATCTCGGCTCGGGTGAGCCTGACGGACTGGGCGGCGGCGGCCACCTCGATGTGGAAGCGGCCGTCGGCACGGCGGCGCTCGGCGACGGTGGTGGCCGCTTCGAGGCGGTCGACGACGTGGTGGAGCCTGGCGACCTGGTCGGTGGAGGCGCGCAGGGCGGCCAGGCGGGCGGCGGCGCCGGCGATGGCGGCGCGGTAGTCGCCGATCTCGCGCAGCTCGGAGCTGCTCAGCTCGCGCAGCCTGGTCCTGAGCCTGGCGGTGGAGGGGTCGGCGGGGCCGCGCACGAACGTGCCGCCGCCCCTGCCGCGCCTGGTCTCGACGAGCCCGCGTTCGCGCAGGGCGGCCAGGGCCGCGCGCAGGGTGACGGTGGAGACGTTGAGGGAGGCCGCCAGGTCGAGTTCGGCGGGCAGCTGGTCGCCGTCGGCGATGAGGCCGAGCGCGATCGCCTCGGCCAGGCGCCGGACCACGACCTCCACTCTGCCCGAGCCGTCGTCGACGGGGGCGAAGACAGCGGCGTCGGGGAGCTGATGCACAGCAGACAGCATATTGCCTTTTGAAATATGAACTCATAGTTTTAATCGCAACCCGATCTGAGGGAGGCCCACGTTGCCTGATCCCGAGAAGAGGTTCACAGCCGAAAAGAGGTTCGCTGAGGAGTGGCGCAACGCCGCCTACAACTGTTTCTCCTCAGGCCACAAGTTCTGCCGCGAGGTCTGCCCCGTCATGCAGGTCACGCGCAACGAGTCGTGGAGTCCCACCGCCTTCCACGCCAACGTGGTGGCGATGGAGCAGGGCTCCCTCGAGGTCGCCGAGGTCGCGGCCGACTACGTCAACTGCACCGGGTGCGGCGCGTGCGAGCTGCGCTGCCCCAACTCGCTGTTCACCGGCGACTTCTACCGCTTCCGCACCAGGACCGTCGACCTGGTGAAAGCCGTGCGCGCGCTGGCCGTACGGGAGGGCGTGCACCAGCCCGCCTGGCAGCGGTGGAACCTGCTCACCGACGAGCAGACGCACGAGCCTGTGGCCTCAGGGGTGTCACAGGAGCGGGTGCGCGACTGGGCGCAGGGGCTCGACCTGCCGGTGGGCGGGGAGACGATCCTGTTCGTCGACTGCGAGGCCGCCTTCCACCGCACGACGGCGCCGCGGGCGGTGGCCCGGATCCTCGGCCTGGCCGACTACAAGTTCGGCCTGATGAACGAGCAGTGGTGCTGCGGAGGTCCCGCCGCCGAGATGGGCTACGAGGAGCAGGCGCTCCGCTTCGCCAGGCACAACCTGGAGGACTGGAGGGCCAGCGGCGTGCGGCGGGTCCTGGTGCTCGACCCGCACGACTACATCACCTTCACCGAGGACTACCCGAAGTACTTCGGCGAGTCGTTCGACATCGAGGTGGTGCTGGTCGTCGAGCTGCTCGCCACGCTGCTGCGGGAGGGGCGGCTGGTCCCGCACGTGCCCGTCGAGCGGACGGTGACCTACCACGACCCGTGCAGGCTCAACAAGCGCAAGGGCATCTGGCAGGAGCCCCGCGAGATCCTGCGCGCGATCCCCGGGCTGACCTTCCACGACGTGGACCGGGTCAGCCAGTGGTCGTACTGCTCGGGCGCGGGCGGCGGGCTGGCCGTCGAGAAGCCCGAGCTGACCGCCCAGATCAGCGACATGCGCATGGGCAAGGCGGCCGAGCTGGGCGTCGACACCCTGGTCACTGCCTGTCCGTGGGCCGAGCGGCCGCTGACCGAGGCGGGCCGGGCCCGCTCGATCGGCGTGGTGGACCTGCACGAGCTGCTCGCCGAGTCGCTGGGGGTGGCCCCATGACCGTCACCATGGACGACCCGGTACTGGAGCAGTTGCGGCAGGCCCTCGGCCCCGCCAACGTGCTGACGGGCAGGGCCGACCGGCTCAACAGGACGCGCGTGCCCGCGCCCTTCCCCGTGCACCGGTGGGCCGAGCGGATGCCCGACCTGGTGGTCATGCCGGGCTCCACCGAAGAGGTGGCCGCGGTGCTGCGGCTCGCGCACGCCCACCGCATCCCCGTGGTGCCGCGCGACGGCGGCACGGGGCTGACCGACGGCGCGGTGCCGCTGCGCGGCGGCATCGTCGTCGATGTGAAGCGGATCAACCAGATCAAGGAGATAGACCTCGAGAACAGGACGTGCACGGTCGGCACGGGCATCAACGCGCTGAAGCTCAACGAGGTCCTTTCACGGCACGACCTGTTCTATCCCGACGACCCCGCCTCCTATCCGTGCTCGCTGGTCGGCGGCAGGATCGGCACCAGCGGCTGGTCGCTCATCGGCTCCCGGTACGGCCACAGCCGCGACCTGGTGCTCAGCTTCGACCACGTGCTGCCGACCGGCCAGGTCATCCACGTCGGCGACGGCATCGGCAGGAAGATCACCAAGTCGTCGAGCGGCTACCAGCTGAAGCACCTGTTCATGGGGCACCAGGGCACGCTGGGCATCGCCACCGAGGCCACGCTGAAGCTGTTCCCCAAACCGGAGGCGGAGTTCTCGCCGTTCTGGGCGTTCGAGGACTACGACACCGCCTACGCGGTGGTCGGGCAGCTCGCGCGGGCGGGCGTGGCCACGTTCGCGGGCGCGGTGCTGTTCGACGAGTGGAAGGTCGCCTACCTGCGGCGCGACGACGAGGCCTACATCCCGCAGCCGTCGTCGGTGAAGGCGCTGGTCTGCGCGGCCATGTACGGCTACGAGGACGAGGTGCGCGCGGGCGGCAGGCGGCTGCTGCGCATCGCCCGCTCGATGGGCGCCCGCTACCTCGGCGACGAGATCTCCGAGGGCGACTGGGCCGCCCGCCACGACCGCTACGCCACTCCCCTGCACGGGCGGACCAGGTCGGGGCAGGTGGTGCCGATGAGCTGGCACTGCGAGGACGCCGCGATCAACTACTCCAGGCTGCCCGCCGTACGGCTCGCCTGGCACGAGATCGCCGACCGGCTGCGGCGGGAGTCGGACGTGTTCGACGACTGGGGCATGTTCGCCTACACCAACGGCTCCACCGGCATCGACTACCTGACCGAGATCGACATCGGCATCTGGGAGCAGCGCCTCGACGACGCCGCGTGGGCCGCGTGGGTGGCCGCCAAGCGCGACCTGGCGGCGGTGGCGCTGGCCAACGGCGGCTCGATCAGCGCCTGCCACGGCTCGTGCCGCGAGGGCGAGGTGGACCTGGTGCCCGAGGAACTGGGCGGCGGCTTCGACGTCATGCTCGCCATCAAACGGGCCGTCGACCCGCACAACATCATGAATCCGGGCAAGTACCTGCTCGACCGCGCCTACGAGACAACACCGGGTGAGGAGGAGCCGTGAGCTACCGCTACCACGACGAGATGAGCCCGCCCCCGCCCGAACGCGCCTCGGAGGTGGCGGTCACCAGGTTCGAGCACGTCTACGAGGTCGACCCGGCCCTCATGACCGAGCACGTGACCCAGCAGACCTTCCCCAACTGGGACACCCTTCGCCTGGTCCGCTCCCGCGGCGACCACCTGGCCTGGATGCACAGGCACTTCGCGCACAAGGTGATCTCGGGCGAGGAGCTGCTCAATGACCTCGACCGATGACGGCAGGCTGGCCGACCTCGGCTACACCTCCGAGTTCCGCAGGGAGATGAGCCTGTGGGCGAACTTCTCGCTCGGCTTCACCTACCTGTCTCCCGTCGTCGGGATCTACACGCTGTTCGCGGTCTCGCTGGCCACCGGCGGCCCACCGATGATCTGGAGCCTGGTGATCGTCGGCGCCGGGCAGTTCCTGGTGGCGCTGGTCTTCGGCGAGATCGTCTCGCAGTACCCGCTGAGCGGCGGCATCTACCCGTGGGCGCGCCGCCTGTGGGGCCGCAAGTGGGCGTGGATGACCGGCTGGGTGTACCTGATCGCGCTGCTGGTCACCATCGCCAGCGTCGCGTACGGCGCAGGCCCCTACCTGTCGGCGTTCCTCGGCATCGAGGTCAGCACGACCAACACGATCATGTGTGCGATGGTCATCCTGGCGATCGCGGTGGCGATCAACCTGGCGGGGACCAGGGCCCTGGCCCTCGCGGCGATCATCGGGTTCACCGCCGAGCTGGTGGGGGCGCTGGCGGTGGGCGGCTGGCTGCTGCTGACCCAGCGTCACCACGGGCTCGGGGCGCTGTTCGACTCGTTCGGGGCCGGGTCGGAGACCGGCTATCTGGCCGCCTTCCTGGCCGCTGGGCTGATCGGCATCTACCAGTACTACGGGTTCGAGGCGTGCGGCGACGTGGCGGAGGAGGTGCCCGACCCGACCCGCCGCATCCCGAAGGCCATGCGCATGACGATCTACGTGGGCGGGGCGGCGGCGATCTTCGTCTGCCTGGCCCTGCTGCTGGCCGTACCGGACTTCCCGGCGGTGATCTCGGGCGCGAGCCCCGATCCCGTCTCGGACGTGCTGACCGCGGCGTTCGGTCCCGTGGGGCTGCGGGTGGTGCTCGGGATCGTGCTGGTGTCGTTCCTGTCGTGCGCGCTGAGCCTGCAGGCGGCGGCCAGCAGGCTGCTGTACTCCTACGCGCGTGACGGCATGATCGTCGGTAGCGGGCTGTTCCGCCGGTTCTCGGCCAAGCGGCACGTCCCGCCGTACGCGATGCTGGTGGCCGCGCTGGTGCCCGCGCTCGTGGTGGCCGGGTCGATCATCTCCGAGGACGCCCTCGTCAAGATCATCTCATTCGCGACACTCGGCATCTACCTGGGCTTCCAGATGGTGGTGCTGGCGGCGCTGCGGGCGCGGCTGCTCGGGTGGCGGCCTTCGGGGCCCTTCACGCTGGGCTCGGCGGGCCTGGCCGTCAATATCGGCGCGCTCGTCTACGGCGTGCTGGCGATCGTGAACATGATCTGGCCGAGAACGCCCGACGCCGCCTGGTACGACAACTGGCTCGTCGGGCTGTCCGGCCTGGTCGTCGTGGGTCTGGGAGCGCTGTACCTGGTCGCAGCCAGACCGCAGGAGCTCGGCGTGGCCCCGGCGGGCGACGCCATTCCCCAGGAGGAGCGATGAAGTTCAGTTACGTGATGCTTCCCGACTATCCGCTCCAGGATTCGCTGTCGGCGATCAGGCTGGCCGACGAGCTCGGCTTCCACGCCTGCTACGCCGCCGACGAGACCTGGCACAAGGATCTGTGGCTGCTGTTCGCCGCGGCCTCGCAGCAGACCAGCAGGATCAGGTTCGGCCCGAGCGTCTCCTCCGTGGTGCTGCGCGAGCCCTCGCTCATCGCCCAGGCCGCCGCCACGCTCGACGAGCTCAGCGGCGGCCGGGCCGAGGTGGTCCTGTCCAGCGGCAACTTCGGGCTGCTGGCGCAGTACGGCATCGACTGGACCACCATGAGACCGCTGTCACGGGTGAAGGAGGCCGCGCACGTCGTGCGCACGCTCCTGGACGACGGCGCGATCACGTTCGAGGGCGAGTTCTTCCGCTACGACGGGCTGTTCACCTTCGCCAGGCCCGTGCAGGAGCACGTGCCGGTGAAGCTCGGCGCGATGCGCGGACCGCGCTCCTTCCGCGCGGCGGGCGAGCTGTCGGACGGCGTGCACCACGCGCTCAGCTACACCCGCGAGGCCTACGACTACCTGGTCGCGGAGTTCAGGAAGGGAGCCGAGAAGGCGGGCAAGGACTGGTCGGCGATGGACATCGGCGCCTGGGTCGTCTTCGCCACCGGCCCCGACTCAGCCGTGGCCAAGGAGGCCGCGCGCAGCATGGTCGGCCTCTACGCCTCGTCGATGCCCGCCGAGCAACTGGAACGCAACGGGGTGGACCCGAACGCGATGAAGCCCATCGTCGACGCGCTCGGAGCCGGCGACCTGGCCAGGGCGATCGAGCTGACCAGCCCCGAGCTGGGCGACAGGCTGTCGATCGCGGGCACCCCCGAGGAGTGCGTGGAGAAGATCAGGCGCGAGATCGAGCCGTCCGGGGTCAACCACCTGATCCTCGCGGTGACGGACGCCACGCTGGTCAAGCAGTTCATGGGGCGCGACCTGCCGGAGGTCTCCTCGGTGGAGGACCAGCTCAGGCTCATCCACGACCGGATCATGCCCGCCTTTGCCTGACGTTCGCCATTGTTCGGGCAGATGGGGTGTGTAGGGCGAACCAGACGGGGCAAGGACCCCGGATCTCTGCAACCGAGAACGAGGAGGAGCCGTAGTGCTCACTCTGACGCCCAACGCAGCCCAGGTCATCAAGGACCTGACCGCCCAGCAGAACGCGGAGGCCAGCGGTATCCGCATCTCGTCACAGGGGGACGGTCAGGGATCCTTGGTGCTCACCATGGCCACCGCGCCTGAGCCCACCGACGAGGTGGTGGAGGCGGAAGGAGCCCGGGTCTATCTCGACCCCGTGGCGGCCAGCGTCCTCGACGACAAGTCGCTGGACGCCGACACCGACGGAGAGGGCGGCGTCGCCTTCCACGTCACAGGTTGACTCACGGGTTGACCGGAAGCCTCTCGGGGGGCTCCCGGTGTCACACCTGTCGGAGTGGCTCGGCCACACGCCTGTCAGGGGGTTCGCTCACACCTGTCATCCCGCAAGGAGCGCGGCGGCCTCGGCGGCCGGGGGGAGGCCCTCGACGTCGCCGAACACCTCCACGATCCGCCCGGCGAGCACGCTGCCCACCCGGGCCGCGTGCTCGCGCGTGGCGCCGGACAGCCGGGCGGCCAGATAGCCGCCGAGCAGCGCGTCCCCCGCGCCGACGGGGTCGCGCACCACCCGCGCGGCGCTCGGCAGATGGCCGGGCTCGCCGTCCTCGCCGTGGTAGAAGACGCCGTCCGCGCCCGCCTTCAGCACCACCTCGACGCCCTCGGGGCGACGGGAACCGGCCGCGGCGAACACGTCGGCGGGCGCCGTGATGCCGAACAGCGGCTCGGCCTCGTCCTGGCCGAGCACCAGCAGGTCGGTGCGCGGCAGCAGGTCGAGGACGGTGGCCAGCACGCGCTCCTGCCGGCCGAGCGCCGGGCGGAGGTTGGGGTCGACGACCAACTGCGCGCCCGCCGAGCGCGCGCCCTCGGCCAGCGCCCTGACGAGCCGCTCGGGCCCCTCGCCCAGCGCGATCGTGATCCCGCTGACGACGATGGCCCTCGGCTTGGCGTCGAGGATGGCTGCGGCGTCGCCCTCGTCCATGCCCGCCGCGGCGGAGCCCGCACGGTAGTAGTGGACGCGCCTGGCGCCGTCCGGCAGCACGTCCTTGAAGAAGACCCCGGTCGGCCTGGTGGAGTCGCGGCCGATCAGGGAGGTGCCGACGCCGAGGGAGCGGGCGGCGGCCGTGACCCGCTCACCGAACGGGTCGGCGCCGACGCGCGAGGCGAACCAGGCCGAGCCGCCGAGTCTCGCAACGGCGGCGCACACGTTCAGCTCCGCGCCGCCGACGTGGACGCCCATCCGCTCGGCGGTCGCCAGGTTCTCCCCTTCGGCGGGCTGGAGCAGCACCATCGCCTCTCCGACCCCGATCACGTCAGGACGAGTCACCACATCTCCCTACCTCGCTTCTAGAATGCGGAAAATCATCCCATCACTTCCATCGGGGGCGTCGGTGCGGGACTTCAGGTGGCTGACCGAGCGCGTCGCGGCGGACCGAATGATCGGCCCTCCATCGGGGGTGCTCGTGCGTGACTTCAGGTGGCTGACCGCGCGTCGTGACGGACCGGGTGATCGGCCCTCCATCGGGGGTGCTCGTGCGTGACTTCAGGTGGCGGCTGACCGAGCGGGTCGTGGCCGACCGGGTGATCGGCATCGTCCGCGCGCCGTCCGCGGAGATCGCCCTCTCGTACGGCAGGCGGCTCGCCTGCGCCGGGCTCACCGCCGTCGAGGTCTCGCTGTCCACTCCCGACGCCCTCGGCGCCGTCCGCGCCCTGGCGAGCGAAGCGTTCGTCGGCGCGGGCACCGTCCTGGACGCCTCCCAGGCGGTGATGGCGATCGAGGCGGGCGCGCGGTTCCTGGTCTGTCCCGCGCTCAGCACCGAAGTGGTCCGCGCGGGCCACCGCCACGGCGTACCGGTGGTCGCGGGCGCGTCGACGCCGACGGAGATCGTCGCCGCGCTGGAGGCGGGCGCCGACCTCGTCAAGCTCTTCCCCGCCGCGCAGAGCTCGCCGGGAGCGCTGCGAGACATCCTGCAGGCGCTGCCGCAGGCGCCGCTCGTGCCCACGGGCGGGGTGAGCGCCGCCACCGCGCCCGCGTGGATCGCCGCGGGGGCCGTGGCCGTCGGCATGGGCGACGAGCTGACCCGCGGCGAGCCCGAGAAGGACGCACCGCGTATCCGCGACCTGCTCACCGCACTCGCCGCCGCCCGCTGACGCGCCACACTCGCCGCGTCGCCACCCGCTGACGCGCGACGCCCGCACCCCGCACGCCCCCGCAGACGTGCTTCGTCCGCGACCCGCCCGCTGACGCGCCACCGCCTGCGGCCCGCTCGCCGTCGCCCGCCTGACGCGTCAGGCCAGCAGCTTGGCCACGTATCTGAGCTGCTCCTCTCGATGGAAGCCGCCGCCGCCCTCGTGGTTGTTCCACGGCCAGACGCTGATCTCCTTGTCGCCCTGCCAGTGGTTGTAGGCGGCGAACACCGTCGAGGGCGGGCACACGTCGTCCATCATCGCCACCGAGTACAGCGCGGGAACCCGGCCGCGGGCGGCGAAGTTCAGGCCGTCGAAGTAGGACAGCGTGCGGAACACGGCGTCGGCGCTGGCCCGCTGGGTGGCCAGGAAGCGGACGATCTCCTGGTAGGGGTCGCGTCCGGTGATCTCGACGGCCCTGCGGAAGTGGGTGAGGAAAGGCACGTCGATCAGTGCGCCCTTCACCGACGGGCGCAGCGCCGCGACCGCCTGGGCGATGCCGCCGCCCTGGCTGGCGCCCGACACCACGATCCTGCCGGCGTCGATGGCGGGGTGCCCCTCGGCGGCCTCCACGGCCCTGACGGCGTCGGTGAACACGCGCCGGTAGTAGTAGTCGTCGGGGTCGAGGATGCCCCTGGTCATCATGCCGGGAGCCTGGGGCGACCGCCCGCCGTGCGGGTCGGCCGTGGCGCCCGGCGTGTTCAGGTTGTGCGCGCCCTGGCCGCGGGTGTCGACGACGAGGACCGCGAGCCCCGCCGCCGGCCAGGTGAGGTGGTCGTGGGCGAAGCCCCGTCCGCCCGAGTAGCCGATGTACTGCACCACGCACGGCACGGGTCCGTCGGAGCCGCGCGGCACGATCAGCCAGGCGTTGATCCTGTGCCCTCCCCAGCCGGAAAAGGAGGTGTCGTAGACGTCCACGGCGGTCAGCGGTAGGTCGTAGGGGGTGAACGACGGAGCCAGATCGTGCTCGGCAGCCTCGGCGAGGGTGCCGCTCCAGAAGGCGTCGAAGTCGGCGGGCTCGTCACGCTCGGGACGGTACTCACGCAGCTGGTCGAGGGGGAGGTCGAACAGGGGCACAGGGTCTCCCAACATCGCGGATCGGGTCCTGACATTTCACCCCATCCGGGCATGAAAGCGCTATCCACCCAGTGCTATCCCCCCGTGCTATCCACGCCCCTAGAGAGCGCCGACCCGGCTCAGGCCGTCCCTCCGAGTGAGGCAGGAGCGACAGCGTGCCAGGGTCTGGTACGGCACGCCCGCCGCGCTTCTTCGACCGCGCCACGAACGACGCCGAGGCCCGCGCGTCGGAGACGGCTCCCGCCGGGCGGCGGCGATCGGCCCGTTCGCCGTCGTGGTCGGCTACGCCAGCGAGGACGCGCTGCTGGCAGCGCTCGCCTCGCTCAGCCCGCCCTGGTGGCCGCCGTGCACGGCGATCCTGGCGAGCCGCTGGCCAGGCGACTGGTGGAGCGACTGGCCACCCGGGTCGGGCGGCTGGTGTGGAACGACTACCCCACAGGCGTCGCCGTCTCCCCGGCCATGACACACGGCGGGCCGTACCCGCGAGCACCGGTCCAGGCCACACGTCGGTCGGGGCCGCGGCCATCCGGCGGTGACTGCGGCCCATGACCTACCAGTCCGTCCCTGCCGGCCAGCGTCTTCCACTGGCCGGACACGACGGTAACGGCCGAGATCGTGCTGGAGAAATACGCCGGCTATTTCAGGATCCTCAGGGATGGAGAGGCTGATTCGGTCAACCGGTGCAGATCATTGAAGCTGACCGGAAGTAGAATCCCCGGGATCATTGATGTCGCTCCGAGCTCCGCAGAAAGGTGGGCCGAACGTTGACGCCCCGCTTCGGTATCCAACTCGCCCCCGACGTCGCGAGCCTCAGCTCGATCCGTGAACTGGCACGGCTGGCGGACCAGGAGGGGCTCGACCTTCTCGGAGTCCAGGACCACCCGTACGCCGCCGAGCACGTCGACGCCTTCGCGCTCATGGCCACCGTGCTGGCCGAGACCGAGCGGCTGCGGGTGTTCCCCGACGTGGCGAGCCTGCCGCTGCGGGGGCCCGCGATGCTCGGCAAGGCTGCAGCCACCCTCGACCTGCTGAGCGGAGGCCGTTTCGAGCTCGGGCTCGGCTCGGGCGCCTTCTGGCCCGCGATCACGGCCATGGGCGGTCCTTCGCGTTCGGCTCCCGAGGCGCTGCGGGCGCTGGAGGAGAGCATCGAGATCATCCGTGCCATGTGGCGGCCGGGCGAGAGCGTGCGGGTGAAGGGCGAGCACTACACCGTCAACGGCGTGCACGCGGGTCCCGCTCCCGCGCACCGGGTCGGCATCTGGCTGGGCAGCGTGGGGCCGCGCGCCCACGCCGTGACAGGACGGCTTGCCGACGGCTGGGCCGCTCCGATCCCGCACTACCTGCCGTACGAGAAGTGGCGGTCCTCCCAGGACCTCATCGACAACGCGGCGCGTGACGCGGGGCGCGATCCGGCCGCGATCACCAGGATGGCGCAACTGGTCGGTGCCATCACCGAGGCGCCGGGCGGCGTGCGGCTGGAGGGCGAGAACCCCATCAGGACCAACGCGAGCCAGTGGGCGAAGGTGCTCGCTGACCTGGCCACCGAGACCGGTTTCGACACCTTCGTCTACTGGCCTGAGAACGCCGACGCCACCCAGCTTCTGCGTTGGGCTCGCGAGGTCGTGCCCGCCACCCGCGCCCTGCTCTCCTGAAGCGCTGACCTGCCGCAACGGTGGGCGGAAAGGCCCACTCGGATGTCCACCGGGTAGCGTCCGTGCCATGGCCTCCGCCGAGGACGGCCGGCGTGAGACGTTCCTGGATACCGCGACCCGACCTCCTTCACGACGGCTGCAGTCACCCCTCCCAGCGCCGCCGCAGCCACCCGATCGTCAGCCTTCGCGAGTTCTCCCTTCGCCGCCGCAGGTGCGGCGCGTGGACCGGCCCCGGCAGTGTCGCGGTGTGCGTCCAGTAGCCGGCCAGCGCCACCAGGAACGCGTCGAGCCGCTCCGCCTCCGGCTCGAACAGCTCGGCGGGATCGAGCACGCCCCACGAGAACCCGCCAGGCGTCGGGCGCACGCCCGTCACCCGTGCGCCCAGCCGGCGCTCCACCTCGGCCCGGAGCTCGGCGGGCAGGGCCTTCGCTCGGTCTCCACGTCCTCCTCCGGCGGTCGTGGCTGCGATGCGGGTGTTCAGGGTCAAGACTGTTGTCCGATTTCCCTATCAAACCTTAAAGTTCTACTATGATCGCTAGATGGCCCTGTTGAGGTTGGCGAAGGCGGCGGAACGGTTGGGGGTTGCCCCGGCGACGTTGCGTGTGTGGGCCGACCAGGGACAGATCCCGTTCACCTGGGTGAGTAAGGCGCAGCCGGAGCGTCGGTTCGCGGAAGCGGACTTGGATGCGTTCCTTGGCGTGGCTGCTCCGGTTCGGGCGCGGGTTGAGGTTGCGTATGTGCGGGTGTCGGGGACGCCGGGGCAGCAGACGTCTCTTGCCGCACAGGAAGACGAACTGCGGCGGTCCTCGACGTGCGGGATCACACATGTGTACAAGGACCGGGCGTCGGGGCTGCGGGAGAACCGGCCCGGGCTGACGAAACTCCTCAAGGACGCCGCCGCCGGGAAGTTCACCGTGGTCCGCGTCACCCACGCCGACCGGCTGGCCCGGTTCGGGGTCTCCTGGATCACCCAGGTGCTCGCCTGTCACGGCGTCACCGTGGAGATCCTCCACGAGACGGGCAGCGCGGGCGGCAGGGAAGAGTTGCTCGCGGACTTCATGTCGCTGACCGCGACGTTCGCCGGCCGGATGTACGGGATCCGGTCGAAACAGGCGCGCAAGCGGCTGCTGGAGCAGGCCGCCGCGCGGGCGGACGACGATCCGGCAGGCCCTGATGCCTGAGCTGATCGCGACGGCAACATGTAGCGCCTACCGGCGGTCGAGGAGAGGACCGGCGTCGTGATCGGCACGCGGGAACTGGCCGCGCGGGTCGGGTTCCTGCTCGCTCTGCTCCAGGCTGCCGCCGCGACGGTGGTGGCCGAGCACTGGAACCCCGCCGATCTCGATCTGCTGGCCCGGGGCAGAAGCCAGGACGGACGCGCCTTGCCGTCCAACGGCTACATGGCAATGCGGCGCCTGGGCTGGACCGCGGCCTTCCCCGACGACGTATACGTCTGCGATCGGGTCCGCCGGTGCGCGGAAGAGGAAGCCGCCCGCGCGTTGCGGCTGGCCCTGCACCGCCGGGCGATCGTCGAGGCGATCCTTGCCACGTGGCCCGCCGATCCACGCAAACGCACCGACGCGGAATGGACGGCGCTGCGCGCGATGCTCCCAGACGGGGTCACGGCGGCGGAGATCCGTAACCGTACCCGGCAGATTCAGGCCATCCTCGATCCAGGGGACGCGCTGCCGGGGTGTTTCACCGAAGCCGAAGACGCCCCGGTGAACGCGCCACAGGCATTGCTCGCCGCCGCCGACCGGCAACTCCTCACCCTGACCCGGACCGGACAGCGCACGGCGGAACTCCGCCTCCAGCTCCCTGTGCAGGCCCTGCCGTCCTCCCGCAAGACATGGGCGTGGCACGTCATCCCCATCACGCTGCCCGCACACGTTCCCGCCGACGCGCAGCTGTCCTCCCCGACACTACGGATCAAGAACGGGCGGATCTGCGTCGACCTGCCCTTCACCGTCCTCGTCCCGTTCGCCCCCTCCGCTGGTCACACCACCGGCATCAGCTTCGACTGGGGCGTCAATACCCTCCTGACCGGGACCGTCGGCCGCCTGGTGGGCGGGCGGGTCGAAACCGACGGTCGCCCGCTTGCCTACGATGCGAGCGCCATCTCCGCCAAGCTGCACCGCCTGCGCGGCCACCGCGAACACCTGGCCGCCAAGCGCACCCAGTACGCCAAGCTCCTGGCGCCTCTCACCGATGGCGACAGCCGCCGAGCCGAACTGCTCGCCCTGCACAAGCGCGCTGACCTCGCGCACAGCCACGCGTGCGCGAGGATCCGCAACCTCAACGACGCGCTTGCTTGGGGGGCTGCCCGGTGGGCTGTGGACCAAGCCGTCGCCGCCGCGGTCACGGTCATCTACCTCGAAGACCTCGCCACATTGGAAGCCCGCGGCACCCGCCGCGGCAACGCCCGCCTGTCCGGGCAGGTCCGAGGAACCGTGGTAGAGGCGATCCGGCACCTGGCCGCGAAAGAACAGATCGCGGTCGTCACCGTCCCGGCCCGAGGCACATCGAAATACTGTCCGCGGTGCGGGAACGGCAAGAGCGAACTCACGCACATACCCGCCCCCGATCGGCTGGGCGAGCGGGGCTGGAAGTGGGCGCACTGCCGAAAGTGCGGTCTGTCCTGTGACCGGGACTGGGCCGCCGCCGAACGCATTGTCGCCCGAGGGCTCCTCGCCCAGGAGAACACCTGGACGGAGCGGAAGACCGGTAAGCGGGTCATCCGCACCGTGATCGAGGGAAACGTCAGCCGCGCCCGCCGCCCGAAGAAGCCGACCCGGGCGGCCCGCCGCGCCCGACGTTCCGGCACCGACCTCCACCCCCGGCCCGACAGTCGTAAGAACCGGGCCAAGACCGGCCCCACCGCCAAGCGCCAGACTCGACCGAAGCAGACTTCCAGCCAGATGCCCGACCGGCGTCTGGTGCCCGCCACCACCATCTCGGTGGTAAAGCGTCCGGCGGGCCAAGCACCCAAGACACCCCAGCACCAGCCGGGGCGCTCAGGGCTTGTACGGGATCCTCACCACCGAACCGGCTTCCACAAAGTGAAAACAACCCCCGTGCTCAACCTTGGTGAGTACGGAAGTGGCAGACACCACGCTACGCCCGTTCGAGTTCCCTAAAGTTCTACTTCTTTAGGGAACTACAGAGAATCTCAGACGCTGTCAGCCGAACCGCCGTCCCGTCATCCGGTTATCGCTCCCGCGAGGTGTGCTCGCTCACCCAGTCGATGATCCGGCCGTTGTAGTCGGCCCGGTGGGACGGCCTGCCGTCCACGATGAACTGGTGGGAGGCGTCCGGGTAGAGCACCATCCTGGCGCGCACGCCGCGGACCCGCAGCGCCGTGAACCACGCCTCCGCCTGCCCGACAGGGCACCGTTCGTCGTGTACGGCGTGCAGGACGAGCGTCGGCGTGGTGACGTGCTCGACGTGCTCCACCGGCGACTGGGACCTGACCAGGGCGCGGTCCTCGTGCGGGTGCGCGCCGAACTCGAGCGTGGCGAAGACCTGGTTCTGGTCGGAGGTGCCGGCGGCGCTCACCAGGTCGGCCATCATGCCGGCGACCACGGCGGCGGCGAACCTGTCCGTGCGGGTGGTGAGGTGACCGGTCATGAACCCGCCGTAGCTGTATCCGCAGATCGCGAGCCGTGCCGGGTCGGCGACGCCCTCGGCCACGAGCTGGTCGACGGGGTCGAGCAGGTCGCGTTCGTCGCCGTGGCCCCAGGAGTGGAGGTTGGCGGTGTAGAAGTCCTCGCCGTAGCCGTCGCTGGCCCTCGGATTGAGCAGGAGCACCGACCAGCCGCGCCCCGCGAGGATCTGGTGGTAGGGGTTGGCCGGTTCGAGCGCAGGACCCCACGCCAGATGGGGTCCGCCGTGCACGTCGACGAGCAGCGGGCCCGGCGCGGCGGCCGCGGGGTCGCGCAGCAGCCAGCCGTGCACGGTGCGGCCGTCCTCGGTGGTGAACTCCCGCTCCTGGGGCGCCGTGAACGCGACGCCGGGCAGGGACGTGGCGGTGTGCCGGGTGATCAGCCTGGGCTCGCCGCCCGCGAGGTCGACGGCGGCG
This sequence comes from Nonomuraea sp. NPDC059194, assembly GCF_042754765.1. NCBI lineage: Bacteria > Bacillati > Actinomycetota > Actinomycetes > Streptosporangiales > Streptosporangiaceae > Nonomuraea > Nonomuraea sp. NPDC059194. The sequence continues at coordinate 135,021 of NZ_JBHZBH010000004.1, forward strand.
ATCTCGCCGTACGACTGCGGCGTCATCACCACCGCGGCGGCCCGGTCCGCCCGGGCGGCGACCGACAGGCCCGACACCACCCAGCCGGGGGTGGCCAGGAACGGCTTCGGCGAGCCGTCCTCGACCTCGGTGGCCTCGACCTCGACGGAGTAAACGTGGGTGCTCCCCCGGTCGTTCACGCCGAACAGGAGGGTCCTGCCGTCGGGGGTGAACTGCGGGAAGGCCCCGTACCATCCGCCCTGGCCGGGCCGGATGTTGCGGTCGAGCGAGGCTGCTACAGGGACGGGGGCGCCGCCGTCCAGGGGCGTCAGGAAGAGTCCCAGATGGCCGATCCGCACGGCGGGCGTGCCGACGACGACGAGGGCGTCGCCGTCCGGTGTCCACGTCACCGCGTCCACGAAGCCGCCGGCCGGGCCCACCCGCCGCGGCGGGGAGCCTGCCACGTCGACCCTCGCCACGTCGACCCCGGCTACGTCGACGACGTACGCGGCCGAGGCGAGCGTGAGATCGGCGTCGGGCTCCGGCGCGGCGGCGAAGGCCAGCCTGGTCCCGTCCGGCGACCAGGACGGCTCGCCCGCGTCCCAGTCGCCGTCGGTGAGCCTGCGGACCTGGCCGCCGGCCAGGTCGAGGACGTGCAGATGACGGCGTACGGCGCGACGCAGGCCCACGCCGTCGGCCTTGTGGCCGAGCCGTTCGACCACGACCGGCGCCACGGCTCGCCGCTCCGGGTCGCCGCCCGCCCGGTCGACGGGGGCGGTGAAGGCGATCAGCGCGCCGTCCGGGCTCCAGATCGGGCGGCCCGCGCCGAGCGGGAGGTGTGTCGCCTGCCTCGGCTCGCCGCCCGCCATCGGCAGCGTCCAGATCTGCGCGTGCCCGTCCCCGGCGCGCAGGAACGCGAGCGTGCCGCCGTCGGGCGACCACGCGGGCGAGCCGTCGGCGGGCCCGTTGGTGACCTGTACGGCAGGCCCGCCCTCCCACGAGGCCAGCCAGATCGACCGACGGTCGGTGTCGGCGGCCGCGTCGGTGGTGCGCAGCGTGTAGGCGACTCGTTCGCCGTCGGGGGAGATGGCGGGCTCGCGGGGCAGGGCGAGCGAGTGGAGGTCGTCGATGTCCAGTGGGCGGACCATGGCCTGGCCCTTTCTGTCGTTCATGGGGACCTGTCGTTCATGCGAGTTGGAGCGAGCAGGCGGCCCAGTGGTCGTCGCCGCGTCGCCGTACGGCCGGTTCGTGGTCGGCGCACGACGGCACGCCGACGGGACAGCGAGGGTGGAACCTGCAGCCCGAGGGGATCGCCGTGGGGTCCGGCGGCTCGCCTGGCCTGATCTCGGGCCGCCTGCGCAGGCTCGGGTCGGCCTGCGGGATCGCGGAGACGAGAGCCCGCGTGTACGGATGCATCGGATCGCCCACCACCTCGGCCGCGGGCCCCTCCTCGACGATCCTGCCGAGGTACATGACCGCGATCCGGTCGGCGTGCCGCGCCGCGACGGACAGGTCATGGGTGATCATGAGGATGCCCAGGCCGGAGCGCCGGAGCTGGTCGAGGAGGGCGAGGATGCCGTCGCGGACGTCGACGTCCAGCATCGAGACGGGCTCGTCGGCGATCAGCAGGTCGGGTTCGGGAGCGAGCGCGGTGGCGATCGCCACCCGCTGCCGTTGCCCGCCGGACAGCTGGTGGGGGAAGCGGTCGAGATAGCGTTCGGCCGGGGTCAGTCCCGCGCGTTCCAGCGCGGCGACGACGCGGGCCTCCCGCTCCTGCCGCGTGCCGCCGATCCGGTGCACCGCCAGCGGCTCGGCCACCGTACGGCGGATGCGGAAGCGGGGGTCGAGCGATTCGTAGGGGTCCTGGTAGATCATCTGCATCCGGCGTCTGATCGGCTTCAGCTCCCCGTGCCCCAGCCGGGTGATGTCGCGCCCGCGGAACCTGATGCTGCCCGCCGCGGGCTCGGCCATCCGCATCAGGGTCTGCGCGGTGGTCGTCTTCCCTGAGCCCGACTCGCCGACCAGGGCCACCAGCTCGCCCTCGCCGACGCTGAGGGAGATTCCGTCGACGGCTCTGACGGCCCGTGCCGGCACCCCGCGCGCGGCCTCGACCAGGCCGCGGGCCAGCGGGAACCGTGTCACCAACCCTTCGATCTCCAGCAACGGCGTCATGTCAGCACCTCCTCGACGGCGCCGAGCCGCTCGATGCGGCCCGCGCGCATGACGGCGATCCGGTCGCAGACCTGGGCCACGACGGGCAGGTCGTGCGAGACGAACACGACGGCGAGCCCGAGCTCCCGGCGCAGCCGTTCGATCAGTTCCAGCACCTGCGCCTGCACGATCACGTCGAGCGCGGTGGTCGGCTCGTCGGCGAGCAGGACCCTGGGATCGCAGGCCAGCGCCATCGCGATCGCGGCGCGCTGGCGCATCCCGCCGGAGAACTCGTGCGGGTAGCGCGCGGCGCGCGCGGGCGCGATCCCGACGAGTTCGAGCAGTTCGCCCACCTTTCGCTCGGCCGCCCTTCTGGTGAGCGTCCCGTGCAGCAGCATCGGCTCGGCGATCTGCCTGCCGATCGTGGCGACCGGGCTGAAGGCGTTCATCGCGCCCTGGAAGACCATGGCGATGTCCTTCCACCGGTGCGGGCGCACGCTGTCCTCGCCACGGGCGAGCAGGTTCTCCCCCGCCAGCAGGACCTCGCCGCGCACCGTCGCCGTCGGCGGCAGCAGCCCCATCAGCGCGAGGATCGCGGTCGTCTTGCCCGAGCCGGAGCCGCCCACCAGGCCGAGCCCCTCGCCGCGGTCGACGGCGAAGCCGACTCCTTCCAGCGCGTGCAGGCGGTCGCCGCGGTCCAGGTCGAACCACACGTGCAGGTCCCTGACCTCGAGCAGCGGGGCGTTCACGGCTGCACCCTGAACGTCCGCACCGACAGGTGCCCGCTGCGCAGCCTGGGGTTGAGCCGCTCCTCCAGCGCCCTGCCGACCAGGGTGCAGGAGACGATCAGTACGCCGACGGCCAGCCCCGGTGGGACGATGGCCCACCATGCCCCTCGCGAAAGCGCCTGGCCGTCGAAGGCGTTCTGGATCAGCCGTCCCCACGAAACGGCCGTCGGGTCGCCGAGGCCGAGGAAGGCGATGGCGGTCTCGGTGAGGATCGCGTTGCCCACCGCGAAGATGGTCAGCGTCGACAGCAGCGGCACGGTCTGCGGCAGCACGTGATGGACGATGACGCGCAGGCTGCCCGCGCCGATCGAGCGGGCGCGCTTGACGTAGACGCGCTCCCTCACGCCGCGTGCCTGGGTCCTGACCACCCGCGCGGTCCTGGTCCACGACAGCAGCCCGATGATCAGGATCACGCTGGTCAGACTCCTTCCCCACACCGCCGCCACGATGAGCAGCAGCGGGATGTCGGGGATCACCAGCAGGTAGTCGGTGATCCGCATGGCGATCGCGTCGATACGGCCGCCGAAGTACCCCGCGACCAGGCCGATCGCGCCGCCGATCACCATGGCGATCAGGGCCGCGCAGAATCCCACCAGCAGCGAGGTCCGCGCGCCCCACAGCAGCAGCGTCGTCATGTCGGCGCCGGCGTCGTCGAGGCCGAGGAGGTGGTCGGGCGAGGGCGGCTGGTAGACGGCGCCGGCCTTCTCCCAGATGTCGTAGGGGGCGATCAGCGGAGCGAGCAGGGCGAGCAGGACGATGAGGGCCAGCGTGACCGTGCCGACGGCCCCGCCCGGCTGGGCGCGTGCGGCGCGCAGCGCCGCGTTGACCGCGCTCATGCCGTGACCCTCGGGTCGAGCCGCTGGTGCAGCAGGTCGGAGGCCAGGTTGGCCAGCACGATCGCGACTGTCAGCAGCAGGAAGCCGCCCTGGAGCACCGGGTAGTCCCTGTTGCGCACCGCCTGGTACAGCTCCAGGCCGATGCCGGGGTAGGAGAACACCGTCTCCACCAGCAGGGCGCCAGCCACGAGGAAGCCCGCGTTGAGGCAGACCAGCGTCACGATCGGCGGCAGCGAGTTGCGCAGCGCGTAGACGCGCATGATCCGCCGGCTCGGCAGTCCTTTCGCCCGCGCGGTGAGGATGTAGTCCTCGCCGAGCGACTCCAGCAGCGCCGAGCGCACGATCAGCGCCCAGATGCCGCACCAGACCAGCGCGATCGCGGCGGCCGGAAGGATCAGGTGCGCGCTCCTGTCCACGAGCACGTCCCACCAGGACGGGTCGCGGAAGCGCAGGTAGGGGTCGGAGACGCCGACGGCGGGCAGCACGTCGCCGAACAGGAGCAGAAGCACCAGCGCCACCCACTGGATGGGCAGGGCCGACAGGAACAGCGAGCCGGAGACCGGCAGCCAGTCGGCCACGGTGCCCCTGCGCCAGGCCGAGACGATCCCCGCCACCAGCCCGAGGGCCAAGCCCACGCCCATGCCGAGCAGCACCATCGGCAGCGTGTTCAGCAGCGGGCCTGCCAGCTCGTCCCAGACCGGCTGGCGGGTCTGGAAGGACGTGCCCAGGTCGCCTCTGGCCAGGTCGCGCAGGTAGAGCAGGTACTGCTCGGCCAGCGATCTGTTCAGCCCCAGCTCCTGCCTGAGGTGTTCCCTGAACGAGGCGCTGCACGTGCTGCAGGCCTCGTACTGTGAGGAGGCGTCCCCGGGCGCCGCCCTGAAGATGACGAAGTTGATCGTCGCCGCGATCCACACCGTCACCAGGGCGAAGCCCAGCCGCCTGACGACGTGCTCGCTGCGGCTCATCTCAGCCCTCGTTCCTACGGGCCTGGGTCCAGAGGTCGGCGCCGTAGCGCTGCGGCTCGATGCCCGTCCACTTCGCCGAGACGATGTGGACGCCGTCCGGGTGGTAGAGCGGCAGCGTCGCCCGGGTGTCGCGCAGCACCATCTGCTGCATCTGAGCGATGATCTTCCCGCGCTCCGCCTCGTCGAGCGTGACGCGCTGCTTGGCGTAGAGCTCGTCGTACTTCTTGTCGCAGTAGCCGGCGAAGTTCGAGCTGCCCCAGGCGTCGCACCGGTAGATCCGCAGGGACAGGTTGGGGTCAGGCTCGAGGTATCTCCAGTAGGAGAACGCCAGGTCGAAGTCGAGGTACTTGCCGTCGGGCGCGGCGACCGTGGCCGTGTACTCCTCGGTGATCTCCGGCTTCAGCGCGATGCCGACGGCCTTCAGGTTCTTCTGCAGGATCTCGGCCACCCTGCCGATCTCCCAGACGACCAGCGAGTACTCCATGCGGGAGCCGTCCTCGGCGACCCTGATCCCGTCGGCGCCACGCTTGTAGCCGAGCTCGTCGAGGATCGCGTTGGCGCGGGCGGGGTCGAAGGCGTCGGCGGTGATCGTGCCGGGGATCCACGCGTCCTGGGCCGGCACGAGGAGGCTGCGTCCCGGCTGGCCGAAGCCGTTCAGCTCGACCTCGATCAGCTCCTTGCGGTCGATGGCCAGCGACATGGCCTCGCGGACCTTGACGTTCCTGAGCTCGGGATGCTCCTTCTTCTTCGGGTTGGAGTTGATGTTCAGCATGGCCACCGCCTGCGAGGGGGTCCGCTGGACGGCGACGCCCTTCGAGCCCTCCACGGACTTGGCGATCGCGGGGCCGTCGGTGTAACCCCACGCCAGGGTGTCGCCCGACTTGAGCGCCCTGGCGAGTCCTTCGGCGTTCTCGAAGACCTCCAGGCCGACCGCGTCCACCTTCGGCCGCTGGCCGTAGTAGCCTTTGTTCGGCTCGAAGATCGTCGTGCCGTTCGGGTCGAACTCGGTGACCGTGAAGGGACCGCCCGCCACCAGCGGCAGCTTGTCCTCGGGGTGGAAGGTCATCAGGTCCTTGCCGCCGTTGCCCGTGTGGCTCGACCACACGTGCTGGGGCAGGACGCTGAAGTAGGCGAGCGAGCTCAGCGCCGCGGGGGGCAGCGGGTCGGCGTAGGTGACGACGAACGTGCGGGGATCGGGCGCGGCGACGGATTTCACGCCGTCCAGGGCGGAGGCGACGAGCCCGGCCGCGCCGTCGGCGTGCTCCAGGACGGTCTCGGCGGTCCACAGCGCGTCGTCGGAGGTCAGCGGCTTGCCGTCGGACCAGGCGCCCTGCCGCAGCTTGAAGGTGTAGACCCGGCCGTCGGCGGAGGCCGTCCAGCTCTCCGCCCAGGCCGGCTTCACCTCGGCGCCGTCGAGCTGGACGAGCGAGGGGTAGATCATCTGGCGGGCCAGCCACGAGCCGAACAGGTTGGTGGCCATCGGGTTGAGGGATTCCAGCCGGCCCAGGTCGCCGGTCACGCCGACCCTCAGCACGCCGCCCGTGGCGGCCTCCTGGACCGGGCCCCGGTCGGCGCTCTGGCAGCCGATCGTGAGCGTCGCGAGGACGGCCACCGCGCCGATCGCGCGGGTGGGTCCCCGCCGCAGCCGTGTGAGCATGATGTTCCTCCTGCAGAGCGAGCCGCTACCACGCGGCCAGGGGGCCGGCGGCCTTGACGTTGATCCGGATCATGGGTTCGAGCAGATAGGACAGGGGCGTCTCGGTGATCTCCACGACGCTGACGGACTCCGGATCGGCGCCGGCCTGAACGGCCCTGCGGACCGCCATGTCGCAGGCCTCGTCGACGGCGGCGCGTCTGCCGTCCCCCGCGGGGGTGAGGGTCTCCCACCGCCCGCTGGCCAGCGCGATCGCCGCGCCGACGGCGTTGGCCACGTCCGCGCGCTCGGGCCGCAGCACCTTGGCCGCGCCCGCCACCACGTCGGGGATGAGGAAAGCGCCGCCGCCCACCGCGACCAGGGGGCGATCGGTCTTGCCGAGCGACATCCGCTCGACCGCAGCGCTGATCAGGGCGTCCGATCGGCCGAGCGCGGCATCGAGCAGCGCCCTGGTCCTGGCGGAGCGTTGCGCGGGCGCGACGCGCCCCACCACGCCCCTTCCCGCGAGCACGGCGGCGTCGGTCAGCGTCGGGGTGCGCCCGCCGAAGACGAGCCCTTCGCTGACGATGCGGTACCCGACGGAGGCGGGTCCGACCTCGGGCGACTCCTCGGTTCCCGCGACGATCGTGCCGCCGCCGACGGCGAGGCTCAGGATGTCGGGCATCCGGAAGTTCGTCGTGATGCCGCCGATGTCGACCGCGAGCGCGGACTCGCGGGGGAAGCCGCGGACCAGCACGCCGAAGTCGGTGGACGTGCCGCCCACGTCGGCGACGATCGCCTCCTCGACCCCGGCGAGGAAGGCGGCGCCGCGGATGGAGTTGGCCGGTCCCGAGCCGATGGTCAGGACCGGATACCGGGCGGCGTAGTCGAGCGACATCAGCGTGCCGTCGTTCTGGGCGAAGAAGGCGGCGGCGTCGAGCCCGCGGTCGGCGAGGACCGCGGTGAGCGCGCTGGTGACATCGCCCGCCGCGCCGTACAGCGCGGCGTTCAGCACCGTCGCGTTCTCCCGCTCCACCAGGCCGAGGGCCCCGATCTCGTGGCTCATCGAGACGGGCAGGTCGGGGCCGAGTTCGGCGGCGGCCAGGTCGGCGACGGTGAGCTCCTGGTCGGCGACAGCGGGGCTGAACACCCCCGTGACCGCGACCGCGTCGACCCGTCCGGCCACCGACCCGAGGAAGCGTCGCACGCCGTCCACGTCCAGCGGCGCGATCGGCCAGCCGTCGACGAAGTGGCCGCCCTCGACGATCACCGAGCCTGCGGCGACCGTCTCGGCGAGGTCGGCGGGCCAGGTCGTCAGCGGCGGCACCGCGGTCGTGGCGGGCGCGCCGATCCTGATGACGGCCACTCTGCCGAGCCCCCGCCGCTGCAGAATGGCGTTCGTCGCGTGGGTCGTGCCGAGCATGACCCGGCCGACCCGAGCGCTGTCGTCGCCGAGTTTGGCCAGCACGTCGGCCAGCGCGGCCCGCATGCCGCCCGCGACGTCGACGGTCGTGGGCTGCTTGGTCCAGGCGAGGATCCTGTCGGACCTGTCGAGGACGACGGCGTCGGTGTTGGTGCCGCCGACGTCCACTCCCACCTTCAGGTCACGCGAGACTTCAGGCGCCGACATGGGCGAGCTCCTCCACGGGGCGATAGTCGATGTCGTAACCGAACGCGGCGGGGCCGGCGATCTCGAGGCCGCGGGACGTGCGCCACAGCAGGTCGCAGGGCCAGGCCAGGACGCTGACCCGCTGGCCGTACCGCAGCATCTCGGTGGAGATCGCGGTGGCCGTCTGGGTGTCGACGATCGAGATCAGGTCGGGCACGCTGGCCAGGACCTCACCGTCCTCCAGGGCGACCAGGTTCTCGTTCTGCAGTTCGACCCTGAGCATCCGGCCGCGGCAGTCGTCGGTGCCCTCCACCACGACCGAGCCGTGGACGAATCCGCCGCCGGTGCGCCGCTCGACGTCGCAGATCTTTCCGTGGATCAGCTCCTGTGCCCCGATCCGCTCGCGGAGCGCCGCGAGCGGATCGGCGGCGCCCTCGACGCTGCGGCCGATGGCCATGGCGGTGGAGACGCTGCCCTCGATCACCGCTCCGCGGGCCTGGGCCACTGTCATGACGTAGCTGGCCAGCAGCGACGACGCGCCACTCGCGACGCAGACGGCGCGGGCCAGCCGTTCGGCCCACACCGCGCTCACCGGGCGCAGGGTGGCGACGTTCCCCACCACGTCGGACATCACCACGAGGCCGAGGGGAAGCCCTGCGACGTTCATGGAGACCATCTGGACCTCGGGAAAGGCTCTGCCCATGCCGTCGGCGTCGAGCAGCGGCAGCCCGACCTGCGCCGCCCAGGCGACGGGTTCGACGCCGTTGCTGCCGCCGATCTCGGCCGACATGACCGCGGCGATCGGCCGTCCGAGAACCCGCTCGACCTCCTCGCACAGCCGCTGGGGCTGTTCGAGGCTCATGAGCATCTCGTGTCCGACCGTGGGGGCGCCGATCCCGGACAACGGGACGATCAGGTCGTCGTCGGCGAGTTCGGCCAAGCGCACCACGGGGACGGGGCCGTGGCGTCTGATGGCCTGGATCGCGCTGGGGATGGCGGTCTCCACGGCCCCGCCGCCACCTGTGCCGAGCACGGCACATCCGCGAGCCAGCGCGGGCAGTTCTGCCTCGTTCAGCTGCATGCCGACGACTATGCGCGCTGCAAGAACTCCAGCCAATATGGCCAGACCCCAACAGTAGGGGGTCATACTGTGGCAATGACCCAAACACCTCCCACGGTTGCGGATCTGCTGGCGCATCCGGTGCGGTTCGGGCTCACCCTGCTCGCCGGTCCGGGGGCCGGCCGCCCCGTCGAGAAGGTCACCGCCGTCGCCACGCTGCCCGCCGTCGCGCACGCGGCAGAGGGCAGCCTGGTGGTGATTCTGGAGCCGCCGGGCGCGGCGCTGACCGGTTACGAGGCCGACGTGGCGATCAGGCACGCGGCCGACAGGGGGCTGGTCGCGCTGGTGCTGGCCGCGCCCGTACGGCTGCCGGTGACCTCGCAGCACCTGGCCAAGCGGGCGCAGGTGCCGGTCCTGGGCTCGGAGGTCGCGCAGGACGGCGCCGAGCTGCTGCTGCGGATCGACCGCTACGTGCGCGGGGGCGCCTCCGACGCCCTCGCCAGGGCCGCCGCCGCCATCGAGGCGGCCCAGGGGGCGGCGGACGCCGGGTCGGACGACCCCGTGGCGGCCGTGCTCGCCGCCGCGGGAGCCGCGCTCGGCTGCACCGTCGAGCTGCTGGAGAGCGCGCCGGCCGACCCGCGCGCGCCCGGCGCGGTCGTGATCGGGGAGCAGGCGGTCGGCGAGCTGGTCGCGGCCCTGCCGGACGAGGCGTCCCAGGTGGCGCTGCCCGCCGTGGCGGCGGTGGTCTCCAGGGTGCGGCAGAACGAGTTGAGCCGCCGCTTCGCCGCGACGATGACCAGGGCGGAGCTGATCGTGCAGATCGTTCTGGCCGAGCGGGCGCAGCTTCCCCAGCTCAGCGCGCAGGCGCAGCAAGCCGGGCTGCCCGTCCAGCAGACGCATGTCGTGGCGTGGGTGCGCGTCGAGGCGGCCCGGGGCGTCCAGGGCCTGTTCCAGCAGCGCCAGTTGCTGTCCGCGCTGGAGCTGGCGGCGCTGCAGGCGCTGGACGGCCGGCCGGGAATGTGGCACGTGGCGAGCTTCAGCGGCGACCTGATCGTGGTCTTCACCGACCCCGTCGCGGGCGCGCACCTCTACAGCAGGGTCAGGCAGGAGATGCGGGAGCTGCTGGCGACGCTGGCCGAGCGCGGCGACGCCCTCGTGACGATCGGGATGGGCACACCCCAGGCGGGCCCTGACGGCATCAGGCAGTCGGCGGCCGAGGCCAGGGTGGCGGCCGACTCGGCGGCGGTCAGCGGGAAGCGGGGGACGATCGCCGACACCGACGCCAGCGGGCTGCGGCGCATCCTCGCCGACCTCTACTCCTCGCCGCTGTCACGCGGCCTGCTGGCCGAGTTGCTGGCGCCCCTGGACGCGCTGGGACCCGAACGGTCGTGGATCGGCGTCGTGACGCTGTCGGCGTTCCTGGACGCCCAGGGCTCGCCCACCAAGACGGGGCGAGCCCTGCACCTGCACGCCAACGCGGTGTCCTACCGGCTGCGCTGGATCACCGAGGCGCTCGGCGCCGACCTCGACGACCCCGACGTGCGGTTCGCCCTCCAGATGGCGTGCAGGGTCAGACTCCTGGGGGCGTGAGGGCCGCCCCGCGTGCGGGGCCGGGCGCGGTCAGATGCCGCTGCGCCAGGTCCACCGGCCGTCGAGCATGGTGCCGGCGACCGGCATTTGCCTGAGCACGGCCGAGGTGGCGGTGAAGGGGTCGGCGTCGACCACGACCAGGTCGGCCGGATCCCCCTCGACGAGCCGTGCCCGCCGCGTGCGCGTGGAGGCGGCCAGGGCCTCCTCCACCGGGATGGCCTGCTCTCCGTGCCACGGCTCGCGGTCGTCCCTGCTCCTGTCGACGGCCGCGGCGAGCGAGACCCACGGGTCCAGCGGGGCCACCGGAGCGTCGGAGCCGAGCGCCAGCGCCGCGCCGGCGGCGAGCATCGCGCCGAAGGGGAACGCCCGCTCTGTCCTGCCCGCCCAGTGGTGGTCGGCCACGTCCCTGTCGTCCATGGCGTGCTCGGGCTGGACGCTGGCGACCACGCCGAGCCGGCCGAACCTGGCCAGGTCGGATCCGCTCAGCAGTTGCGCGTGCTCGATGCTGCCGCGCGCGCCGACCTGCTCGAACGCGTCGAGCGCGAGGGTGTTGGCGTGGTCGCCGATCGCGTGGACGGCCGGCCACAGCCCGTGCTCCCATGCCCTGCGCATCAGCGGGACCAGCTCCTGCGGCGGCACGAGCAGCATGCCGCGTGGATGCTCCCCGTCCTCCAGCCCCGGGTAGGGGTCGTGGCAGTAGGCGGTGCGCGTGTTGAGCGAACCGTCGGTGATCACCTTGAACGGCCCCATCTCGACCAGCCCGCCGGTGCCGGGGATGACATCGCCGGTGCGCAGCCCTCTGGCGATGGCCTCCTCCAGCCGCGCGGTCCACACGCCGCACGCCACCCGCAGCGTCCTGTTGCCGTCGCGCACCCTGCGCACCCAGGTGTCCAGGTGCCACGGCGCCTCCAGCTCCACGACGCCGACGACACCGCGGGCCGCGGCGGCGGTCGCCGCTTCCGCCGCCCAGCCGTCGAGCAGGTGCTCGGGCAGCCTGGCGACGTCCTCGCCCACTGCCTGCCATTCGGTCTCGCGCAGGATGCCGGTCGGATGCCCCTCGTGACCGTACACGCGGGCGGCGGCGGAGTTGACCCAGCAGCAGTGCAGGTCGCCGCTGACCAGGACCACAGGGACGTCCGTGGGCGCGACGGCGTCGAGCAGGTCGCGGTGCGGGCTGTCCGGCCACATCGCGTCCCTGAACCCGTAGCCCACCAGCGGCAGGCCGGGCTCGGGCGGCTTGGCGCGCAGCCGCTCGGCCACCAGGCCCGCGGCCTCGGCCGCCGACGTCGCCCCTGACAGGTCCAGTCGCTGCCTGGCCAAGGTCCACTGGTCGAAGTGGACGTGGTGGTCCCAGAGTCCGGGCAGCACGGTGCGCCCGTCGACGTCGACGACCGCCCAGCCGGGCTCGGGATCGATCCGGTCCCGTACGCGCGCCACCCGTTCGCCCGCGACCAGTACGTCGGCGGGCGTGCTCCGCCCGCCGAGGCGGGCGGAGCGCAGCAGGGTCCGTCCGTTGCTCATCTGCTCTCCTCCTGGGTCCATACCTGGCGCATCTCCCGCGCCAGAGCGGGGTTGCGGTAGGTGGCGTCGGTTTCCAGGGCGTGGATGATGCGGTGGGCGGTCGCGGCGGGCTTGTCCTGGCTGAGCTTCGCCTTGGCGACCACGCGGGAGGGGCGCAGCCGGAAGCCGGCCACGCCGCGGGCGACCTTGCGCCCGTGATCGTCGTCGACCCGGTACGGCGTGGGCCGCACGCTCTCGAAACGGTCCACCGTCTCGGTGAGGACCTGGTAGGTCTCGGCGGGGTCGAGCACCTCCGGACGGCCGTAGAGGTGCGCGACCAGGTAGTTGTAGGTGGGCACGGCGGGCCCGCCGTCGCCGTACCAGCCGGGCGAGACGTAGCCGTGCGGCCCCGCGACGATCAGCAGGACCTCGTGCTCGCCCAGCTCGTGCAATTCCTCGTCAGGACTGCCGAGGTGACCGACGACCGAGAGCGAGGGGCCGTCCTCCAGCAGGACCGGCAGGTGGGATCCGACGAGGCCGCCGTCGCGCGTCCCGCTGAGGAGTGTCGCCCACGGGTTGTCCCTGACGAGGGATCGGATCCGCTCGTCGTCGTCGAGCAGGTAGTCACGGTTGTGTCGCACGGTCACATCCGTAGGTCTGAGTCCACATGACCACGACTATCTCCCGCTCGGGAAGGCCGGCCAAGATGGCCTCACCACAGCGCGACCCCCCTGTGTTGTGTCCGGGCCACAGTCGGCTCAGACCGTCGCGATGAGGGCGTAGCGCTCGTCGTCGATCTCCTTGCCCCACAGCCTCGGATCGGGCAGCGGCTCCACGCGCAGCTCGGCGACCAGGTCACGCACGGCCCGCGCCAACGTGTCCGCCCTGACGCCGCCCGCCCACGGCATCCCCTCGACCGGCATCCCCTCGACGGAGCCCGTCCCCCACCTGCCCTCGACCAGCACGAGCCTGCCGCCCGGCCGTACCAGCTCGCGCCAGCGGCGCAGGGCGGCGTGCGGGTCGGGCAGGTTCCACACCACGTGGCGGCAGAGCAGCACGTCGAACCGGGTGTCGCCCACGGGCGGGTCGGCCGCGTCGCCGACGATCACCTGGGCGGCGCGGCCCGCCAGCTTCTTCCTGGCCAGCTCGGCCATGCGGGGCGACAGGTCGACCCCGGTGACCGTGTGGCCCTCCTCGGCCAGCAGCAGCGCCAGCGAGCCGGTGCCGCACCCGACGTCGAGCACGCTCGAAGGAGGAGCGGGCAGCCAGGAGGCCAGGCGGGCCCGCCATGCCTCCCGCACGGCGGGATCGCGCAGCCCGTGGTCGGGCTCCTCGTCGAAGGAGTCGGCGGCCGCGTTCCAGAAGGCGGCGGCCTCCGGGAAGGGGGTGAGCGGAGAGGTGGTCACGACCGGGATCATGCCAAGAGCCACCGACAGTTCAGGTGGGCCCTGGCACCCCCGCCGGACACGCGCGGCGTGGATGCCCGGCCGGGGCTCACTCGGCCGGATGGTCCTCCCACACCTCCGGAGGGACGAACGTCGAGGTGACGGGGACGAACCGGGCCTCGTCGGCCGACTGGAGTATCGCCGTCATCACCTCCACGACGTGTAGCGCCAGCTCGCCCGACGCCCGGTGCGGCCGCCCCGCCGCGATCGCGCGGGCCATCTCCAGCACGCCGATGCCACGGCCCGCCGTGGTGCCCGACACCGGCAGCTCACTCCAGTCGGGAGCACCGGTACGGCGCAGTCGTACCGGACCGGTGAAGTTGTTGGGGTCGGGCGCGGCGAGCGTGGCCTCGGTGCCGGTGAGCTCGAGGAAGGCGCCCCGCGCCAGCGGCGAGTCGAAGGAGAACACGGTCGTCGCCCGCTGCCCTCCCGCGAACTCCAGCAACGCGCTCACGTGGGTGAGCACCTCGACGTCGAAGACGGTGCCGGCCAGGGGGCCCGAGCCGACCGTCCGCCTGGCGTGGGCCTTGCTGCCGTTGGCCGCCACCCTGGTGACGGGCCCGAACAGCACGGCGAGCGCGGTCAGGTAGTAGGGCCCCATGTCGAACAGCGGCCCCGCGCCCGGCTTGAAGAAGAACTCGGGGCTGGGATGCCAGCCTTCGGGTCCTGGCCCCTGCAGGAGCGTGATCGCGGACAGGGGCCGGCCGATGTCGCCCGCCGCGATCGCGCGGGCGACGGTCTGCAGTCCCGCGCCGAGGAAGGTGTCGGGCGCGCAGCCCACCCTGACCCCGGCTCGCTCGGCGGCGGTCAATAACGTGCGGGCGGTGGCGGGGTCGAGCGTCAGCGGTTTCTCGTTGTACACGTGCCGTCCCGCCTCGACGGCCGCCATCGCGACGGAGGCATGGGCGGCCGGCACCGTCAGGTTGACGACGATCTCGACGTCGGGGTGGTCGATCACCTGGGAGACCTCGCCCGCGACGGGCACGCCGTACTCCTTGGCGACGGCTCTGGCGCGGTCCACGTCGAGGTCCGCGCAGGCGACCACCCGCAGCTCGGGCAGGGCGGCGAGGTTGGTGAGGTAGCGGTGGCTGATGTTGCCGCAGCCGACGATCGCGACTCCGGTCACCGGTCCACCTCGCGCAGGTAGGCGAGGGATTCGGCGAGCGCGTCGAACAGGTCGGTGGCGCACCTGTCGAGCTCGACCACGCGCATGGCCTGCGGCGCGGCGGCGAGGATGTCGGGGATGGGCAGCGTGCCCGAGCCCACGGCGGTCATCGGGTCGGTCAGGTTGGCGGGGCCGTCCTTGACGTGCAGGAAGCGCACCCGCTCCCCCAGCCGGTCGAGCAGCGCGGGCACGTCGGCTCCGCCGACCGCCGCCCAGTAGACGTCGACCTCCAGCAGTACCTCGGGATCGAGCAGGTCGGCCAGCGCCTCCAGCGCGGACCGGCCGCCGACGTGCGAGGCCAGCTCCCAGTGGTGGTTGTGGTAGCCCACGCGCACGCCGCGTTCCCTGCCCCACGCGGCCGCGGCGTTCAGGGCGTCGGCCGTCCGCCGGACTCCCTCCGCCGTGGTGAACTCCTCGGGGTCGACCATGGGCACGATCAGCGTGTCGGCGACCTTCAGGTACTCCTCCCTGTCGGGGCCGAGCAGTGGGGCGTGCGCGGAGTGGACCTCGAACCCGTCGACGGGCGTGAGGTCGAAGGGTTCGACGGCCTCGTAGCCGAGGGAGGCGAGTCTGGAGAGGGTGGCGGAGGGGTCGGCGGCCAGATGGTCTCGGAGGGTGTAGAGCTGGACGGCATAAGACCTCATGGTGTTGAACGCTAACTACGCCAGGTGTGTGGTGCAATGTCCCCATGACGGTCGAGGATCCTCATATCGACCTGCTGGCAGAGGCCTTTCTCCGCCAGCCCAGGCGCTACACCAGCCGTCAGGTCGCCGCGATGGCCGGGGTGCCGGTCTACCGTGCCCGGCGCTACTGGCGCGCACTGGGGTTCGCGAACGTCGCCGACGACGCGGTGGTGTTCACCGCAGCCGACGTCGACGCGTTGAAGACGCTGGTCGGCCTGGTCAGCGACGGCTGCTACGACGAGGAGCACATGCTCCTGGTGACCAGGGCGCTCGGCAGGGCGGCGGCGAGCCTGGCCGAGTCGCAGGCCGAGCTGGGCGCCGAGACGCTCGACCTGGCGGGCGTGCCGCTGGCGCAGCGGCCGACGGCCTGGCGGGCGCGGGCCGACCGCGTGGTGCCCTCGCTGGAGCAGTTGCTGGTCTACACCTGGCGGCGGCAGCTCGCCTCGGCCGCCGGGCGCATCGTGGACCAGGAGGTCGGCACCGTACGGCTGGCCGTCGGCTTCACCGACATGGTCGGCTTCACCAGGCTGAGCCGCCAGATCCCGGAGAAGGAGCTGGCCGGGCTGGTGGAGCGGTTCGAGGGCCGCTCGGCCGACGTCGTCACCTCCTCGGGCGGCAGAGTGGTCAAGACGCTGGGCGACTCGGTGCTGTTCGTCGCCGACCTGGCCAGGGTGGCCGCCGAGATCGGACTGCGCCTGGTCGAGGTGCACGCGCCCGACAAGGCCATGCCCGACCTGCGGGTGGGCCTGGCGATCGGGCCGGTGATCAGCAGGATGGGCGACGTGTTCGGCACGACCGTCAACCTGGCCAGCAGGCTGACGTCGCTGGCCCCGGCCGGCGGCGTGCTGGCCGACCCGGCGCTCGCTCAGGACCTGTCGGCCGCCGCCGGGTTCGCCCTGGTGACCGCCGAGCCGATGACCGCCAAGGGCCTGGGCGAGCTGCTGCCCTCCCTGGTCCGGCGGGCGCCCCAGGACTGAGGCGCCCGCTCGCCTGCTCAGTGGACAGCTCAGTCGACGAGGGGCGGGGTGAGCACGGGCTCCAGGAAGGTCAGGGTGCCGCGCTCGGTGTCGAGGCGGGCCCGTACGCCGATCGGATAGGTCTGCATGGCGATGCCGTGGCCGATGTCGGCGCCCGCCATGACGGGCACGCCGAGGTCGCCGAGGCGTTCGACCAGCATGCGTTCGACGTCGCGGGGGTCGCCGCAGTCGGTGAAGGTGCCCAGCAGGATGCCGGCCACGCCGTCGCTGTAGGTGGCGCGGCGCAGCTGGGTGATGTAGCGGTCGAGGCGGAACAGCTCCTCGTCGACGTCCTCGAGAAAGAGGATGGCGCCGCGGGCGGGGACGCTGGTGTCGGTGCCGAGGGAGGCGGCCAGCAGGGTGGCGGTGCCGCCGAGCGTGTGGCCCTCGGCGATGCCCGGCACGACCGTCCTGAAGTCCGGAAAAGTCAGTTCACGAACGTCTTCGGGGGTGAAGAGGAGCTTCATCAGCTGGTCGAAGTCGTACTGTCCCTGCCCCTGGTAGAAGCCGTCGCACGCGACCATGGGGCCGAACAGCGACACCCAGCCGAGCTTGGCCGCCAGCGCCTCCAGCAGGGCGGTGACGTCGGAGTAGCCGACCACCGCCTTGGGCCGGTCGGCGGGGACGCGCGACCAGTCGACGAGTTCGAGTGTGCGCTGCATGCCGTACCCGCCGCACGCGCAGAAGACGGCGGCGAAGGCGGGGTCGGCCAGCGAGGCGGTCAGCTCGGCGGCGCGGGTGACGTCGTCGCCGGCCAGGTAGTCGTACTCGGTGCCGCCCATGCGGACGGCGCTGAAGACCTCCGGCTTGAGGCCCATCGCCTCCATGGCAAGCAGTCCGCGGTCGAGGTTGTCCTGGTTCGGCGGGCCGCTCGCGGCGATCACCGCCACACGGTCGCCGGGTCGCAGAGCAGGCGGACGGATCACGAAATCTCCTCCAAAACAGTGAGATGACAGGCGACGCCCGCGCGCACGGGCGGGTCGATCGAACCGCACTCGTCGGTACGGCTGGCACAGCGGGGGTGGAAACGGCATCCGGCGGGGATGCGGGCGGGGTCGGGCGGCTCGCCCTGCAACGGCGTCGCCGTGCCCGAAGCGGCGGCGAGCATGGCCCTGGTGTAGGGGTGGCGCGGCCTGATCAGCACCTCCTCGACGGTTCCCGTCTCGACGATCCTGCCGAGGTACATCACCGCGACCCTGTCGGCGATGTTCCACGCCAGGCCGAGGTCGTGGCTGACGACCAGAGCCGACATCCCGAGCTCGTCCCTGAGCCCGAGGATGAGCTTGAGTATCTCGCCCCTGACGGAGGCGTCGAGCGAGGCGACGGGCTCGTCGGCGACGATCACCGACGGTTCGAGGGCGAGCGCGCCCGCGATGACGACCCGCTGCTGCTGCCCGCCCGACAGCTCGTGCGGGTAGCGCCTGAGATAGTCCTCGGGTGGCCGCAGCCCGGCCTTGGCCAGGGCCGAGGTCACCCTGTCACCATTGACGCCGTCCCCCTTGAGACCGTGCAGGCGCGGCCCCTCCGCGACGGCCGCGCGGACGGTCTGCCGGGGATTCAGCGCCCCGCCGGGATCCTGCAGGATGAGCTGGACATGGCGGCGGTACTCCTTCAACCGCCGGTAGTCCAGCGGCGCGCCCTGGTAACGGATCTCGCCGCGCGTGGGTCTGACCAGGCCGACGAGCGCGCGGGCCAGGCTCGACTTTCCGCAGCCCGACTCGCCGACGAGGGCGACGATCTCGCCCTGCCGTACCTCGAGATCGACTCCGTCGACCGCGCGGGCCCGCCCGTAGGCGATCTCCAGCCCGCGCGCCTCCAGCACCGGCGTCATGAGGCCTCTCCTTCCAGCACGCGCACGCAGGCCGCGGCGCGGCCCGCAGCGAGCGGCCACAGCTCTATCAATCCGGTACGGCACGCGGCCTCCGCCGACGCGCACCTGGGCGCGAACGCGCAGCCGTCGCCCAGGTCGGCGATCCGCGGCGGGTCGCCTGGCAGCCCTTCGGGCGCCAGCCTGGACGCGGGGTCGCCGATGGTGGGGAACGCCCTGGCCAGCGCCCTGGTGTAGGGGTGGCGGGGATCGCTGATCAGCTCCCGCGCCGGGCCGGTCTCGACGATGCGCCCCGCGTACATCACGGCCAGACGCTCGCACATCTGGGCCAGCACCGCGAGATCGTGACTGATCATGATGACGCCGATGCCCGAGTCGCGGACCAGGTCGCCGAGCAGCCGCAGGATCTGCGCCTGCACCATCACGTCGAGCGCGGTCGTCGGCTCGTCGGCGATGATCAGGTCGGGCCGGCAGGCCAGCGCCATCGCGATCATGATGCGCTGCCGCTGGCCGCCGGAGAACTCGTGCGGGTAGTCGCCCGCCCGGCGCGCGGGCACGCCCACCGCGTCGAGCAGCTCGGCGGCCCGCCTCCGCGCGGCCTTCGCGCCTACCTTGTCGTGCAGCAGGATCGGCTCGCAGATCTGGTCGCCGACCGTGCGGACCGGGTTGAGCGCGCTCATCGCGCCCTGGAACACCACCGAGGCGGCGTTCCACCGGACGGCGCGCAGCCGGGCCCAGCGCGCGGTGAGCAGGTCCTCTCCCTCGAACAGCACGCTGCCGGTGACGCGCGCGGTGTCGGGCAGCAGCCGCAGCAGGCTGAGCGCCATCGTCGACTTGCCGCAGCCCGACTCGCCCGCGACGCCGAGCGTCTGGCCGCGGCCCAGCTCGAAGCTCACTCCTCTGACGGCATGGGCGGCGCCGTAGCTGACGTTCAGGTCGCGTACCTCAAGCATGGGCGGCCCTCCTGGGGTCGAGTAGGTGCTCGACGGCCCGCCCGGAGAGCGTGAAGCCGAGCACGACGACGAGGATCGCGACTCCGGGCGGCAGCAGGTACCACCAGGCTCCCGCGGTGACCGCTCCGCCGGAGAAGGCGGCCTGCAGCATGGAGCCCCAGGTCACGCTGGTCGGGTCGCCGAGGCCGAGGAAGGTCAGCGTCGCCTCCGACAGGATCGCCGAGGCGACCGTCAGCGTGCTGGAGACGAGGATCAGCGGCAGGACGTTGGGCAGCACGTGGCGCAGCATCACCTGCGCGTTTCCCGCGCCGAGGACCTTGGCCCGTTCGATGAACGGCCTGGCCTCCACCGCGAGGGTCTGGGCGCGGACCAGGCGGGCCGTGGCCGTCCACGAGGTGACGGCGATCGCGACGGTGATGGAGGCCGCGCCCTGGCCGAGCACCGCCGACAGCGAGATGGCCAGCGGCAGGCTGGGCAGCGCGATGAACCAGTCGGTGACGTGCATCAGCGCCTTGCCGACCGCGCCCTGGTAGTGCCCGGCCAGCAGGCCGACGGCGCTGCCGAGCACCACGGTGAGCGCGGTGGCGATCAGGCCGATGGCCAGCGACTCCCGCGCGCCCCAGATGACCAGCAGCAGCACCGAGCGTCCCGCCTGGTCGGTGCCGAGCGGGTACCCGTCGACGGGCGGCGACAGCTGCGGTCCTGTGACCTTGACGACGTTGAGGTCGGCGTCGCCGATGTAGAGGGGGGCGGTGAGGGCGAGCAGCGCGAAGGCGGCCAGCACGCCGACGCCCCAGAACAGGGACCTCACTGGGCACGCACCCTGGGGTCGAGGAAGCGGTAGGCGAGGTCCGCCAGCAGGTTCATGATGATCACGCTCGCGCTGAAGATGATGAACGTGCCCTGGAGCAGGGGCAGGTCAGGGATCCTGAGTGCCTGGTAGGTGAGGTAGCCGAGCCCCGGCCACGAGTAGACGGCCTCGACGGTGATCGCGCCGCTGACCAGCGTGCCGAGGTGCATGAAGATCATGGTGACCGAGGGCAGCAGGGCGTTGGGCGCGGCGTGCCTGCGCCGTACGTCGGCGTCGGTGAGGCCCTTGGCGCGTGCGGTGAGCAGGTAGGCCGCGCCCCGCTCGTCGATGATCGAGGACCGCATGACCGTCACGTACTGCGCGAAGATCACCAGGACCATGGTGAGGCAGGGCAGGACGAGGTGGCGGGCGACGTCGAGCACGTCGGTGCCGGGAAGGGACGGGTCGCTCATGCCGCCCGCCGGGAAGAACCCGGGGATGCTGAAGGCGACGAGCAGGATCATGCCGAGCCAGAACGTCGGCACCGACCACAGGGTCAGCGAGGCGCCGGAGGTGATCCGGTCGAACACGCTGCCCTGCCGCCAGCCGCTGCGCATGCCCAGCCACAGCCCCAGCGCGACCGAGATGGCCGCCGAGGTGCCCATCAGCAGGAGCGTCGGGCCGAGCCGTTCGGCGACCAGCGTGGAGACCTGCTGCTGGAACTGCCAGGAGTAGCCGAGCTCGCCGCGCAGGGTGTCGCCGACGAACGACAGGAAGCGCAGCCACAGCGGGTCGTCGAGGCCGAGTTGCAGCCGCAGCTGGGCCAGCTGGGCCTCGCTGGTGGGCCGGCCCCTGGTGAGGGTCCTGACCGGGTCGGCCGGCATGAGGCTGAAGATGACGAAGCCGATGACGAGCGTGACGAAGAAGCTGACCACGGCGGCGGCGAGCTTCTCGGCGAGGTGGCGGCCGAAGCCGCGCACCGCCGTACCGGAGGAGGCACTACTCACGGTCGCCCGCCGTCTTCCTGCGGCGCACGACCAGCACGCCGCCGACGGCGACGATCAGCAGCGCGCCCAGCCCGAGCCACACGCCGCTGCCGCCGGCCTCACCGCCGGCGCCGCCGCCGGCCGAGCCGGTCGTCTTCGCCTTGGCGGCGGGCGGCGCGGCCTTGAGGTAGCTCCAGAAGGCGGTCTGGGCGGGGTGGAGCCCTTCGGCGTTCGGCGCGCCGGTGATGATGCCGCTCACGGTGTCGGTGCGGGCCACGTCGAGGGTGTTGGCGTAGTAGAAGATCTGGTCGACGTTGGCCAGGTAGAGCGTGCGCTGCATCTCCGCGACGATCTTCGCGCGCTCGGCCGGGTCGGCCGTGGTGAGCTGCCGCTCGAACAGCGCATCGTAGTCCTTGTCGCAGTAGTACGCCTCGGTGTTGCCGCCGGTGCCGTCGTCCTTCGGCAGGGTGGCGCAGGTCTGGATGCCCAGCAGGTAGGTCGGGTCGGGCCCGGTGGTCCAGCCGTCCATCAGGATGTCCCAGTCGCCCTTGGCCAGGTCGCTGTTGAGGGCGCTCATGCTGAGCGGCTGGATGGTCAGCTTGATGCCGATCGCCTGCAGCCAGCCGACGAGGTAGGTGGAGATGGCGGCGTCGGCCGAGTCGTCGGAGTGGGTGCCGAGCCTGAAGGCCAACGGTTTGCCGCTCTTCGGGTCGACTCTGACGCCGTCGGCGCCCTTGGCGTAGCCCGCGGCGTCGAGCAGCTGGTTGGCCTTGGCCGGGTCGAAGACGTGCTCCTCCTCGGGCGTGGGCTTCCAGCTCCACTGCGGCCAGGCGGGCGGCAGATAGCCGTGCCCGAGCTGGCCGAGGCCGTTGATGACCTTGGTGACCAGCGTGGGCTTGTCGATGGCCAGCGCGATCGCGTCACGCACGACCTGCTCGCGCAGCGCCGGGTGCCCGGTGCCGATGGGCTTGCCGCTGCGGGTCTTGGCGCCGGGGTTCAGCTCGATGCCCGTCCACCCGTTGCCCACCTCCTGTACGGCCCGCAGCGAGGCGTCGCCCTTGAGCGCGGTGAACTGGGTGGGGTTGACGCCGTTGATGTAGTCGAGCTGGCCGCTGCGAAGGGCCGCCACGGCGGCGTCCGACTCCTTGAAGCTCTGCTGGATGAGGCGGTCGAAGCCGGGCGCGCCGAGCACGAAGTCCTTGTTGGCGTCGAACTTCGCGTACTGCTCGGGCTTGTAGTCGGTCAGCGTCCACGGACCGTAGCCGACGACGGGGAAGGTGTCGTTCTTGTAGTCCTTCAGCCCCTTCACGTGCGGCTCCCACACGTGCTTGGGCACGATGGGGATGCCGCTGATCGGGATGCTCACGTACATCACGTTCGCCTGCGGCTTCTTCGTTTTGATCACGAGCGTGGTGGGGTCGGGCGCGGTGACCTGCTCGACGTTGCTGACCAGCGACCCGTTGGCGGTGCCCGCCACGGCGTCGGTCCTGACGAGGTCGAGCGTCCAGGCGGCGTCCTCGGCGGTGATCGGCCGCCCGTCGCTCCACGTCAGCCCTTCGCGGATCTTGAAGGTCCAGGTGAGCTGGTCAGGCCCCTGCGTCCACTCGGTCGCCAGGTAGGGGCCGGGCTTGCCGTTCTCGTCGAGGGAGTTGAGCGAGGGGTAGATCGTGCCGAAGATGTCGAGCGCGCCGTTGAAGAAGGCGAGGAACGGGTTGAGCGTGTCGACGCCCGAGCCTGACATCTTCACCCGCAGCGTGGTCTCCTGCCGCGCGGGCTCCTGAAGCGTGGTCTGCGCGGGGGTGGCGGGGACGGCCGCGCTCGTCAGCAGCGCGGCGGCGAGCAGCGCTTTTCCAATCCACATGGGGTGTGCTCCTCGGGGGGTGGGGTTGTACGAATGCTGGCGACCGGAGCGCGCCACCCCAACGATCGTGAACGCTTATGAGCCTCACCCACCAACTTTTCGAGGCTCTAAAGAGGAACGAACTCCCACCCCTCGACTACCTGAAGGAGCCCGTCGCGCAGCTCGCCTACCTCGTCGAACGCTTCCACGAGTTCGACGGCTGGCCCGGCCGGGAGCTCTGACCAACGTCTCGCTGTACTGGCTGACCGACACGTGTGATTCGTCGTCGTGGACGTCCTACGAGGGCGCGGCCGGGATGCCGATCGACCAGAAGGCGGTGCTGACCGGCGTCTCCCACGGCGGGTCAGCGCTGTTCCGCAGGATCGCCGAGCGGGGCAACGACATCGTGCACTGGGCCGACCACGAGAGCCCGAGCGGGCTGTTCTTCTCGATGGTGCGTCAGGTCCGCTCGACAGGCCCCGCCTGGGCGCTCACTGGTCGTACAGGTGGTAGTGGGTGACGCGGGGCTCCTTCGCCAGCAGGTAGTCGCCGTCGAAGTCGTAGTACTTCGCGACGGTGACATCGTCGCCGGCGAAGGCGGCGATCGACTCCTCCGAGTCCCAGAACGTCAGCGTGCAGAAGTGGGCGACGCCGTCCTCCTCGCGGTGCAGCACGTAGGCGGCTCGGTTTCCCGGGGTCGATCGGTAGTCGGGGATCGCGACCTCGCGCATCAGCCGCAGATATGCGGCCGACTTCTCGATCGGAGTGGTGCCGTGCCAGATTCGGGCGATCAATCAGAGGGTTCCTCTGTGCGGGTGCCGATCCGATCACCTTAGTAGGTGTAGACGTTGGTGATGCTCCACGGGCCGCAGTCGGAGCTGAACGTGCCGCGGTCGCAGCCCTGGACGACGAAGCGCCAGGTGTCGGTCGACCTGCCGTGGCTCGACGTGCTCTCGAAGTCGACGGCGGGATTCGTGGTGATCGAGAACTGACCGCTCCACGGGGTCAGACGCTTGACCTTCACCTGCGTGGTCCTGTTGCCCAGCTCGGCGTCCTTGCTCCAGCGGACGTTGAAGAAGTCCCAGTCGCGGCCCATGCCGTCCCACTTGAAGAACATCTTCCCGTTCTTCTTGAACACGCGCAGCAGGGCGCCGCCCCCGACGTTCGGTGACCAGACGATCTTGCCGTTCTCGAACCGCTGCCATGAGCCCTTCGTGTTCTCGAAGCCGAACTCCCGGGTGACGGGACAGCCGTAGACGCTGTTCTCGCCGTTGTTGTCGCGCCACAGGCCGCCGATGAGGCTGCCATGGGGCGCGATCAACGCGGGATTGCAGGAGCTGGTGGCCGCGGTGGTGGAGGCCTGGGTGGTGGAGGCCTGGGCGGTGGCGGGCGCGAGGAGGGCGACGGCGGCGGTCACGGCCGCGGCGCCGAGCAGGGCACGAGTGGTGGGCATGAGTGGTCCTTAGGGTTGGTGAAAGATGTTGGTGAAGATGTTGGTGGAAGATTCAGTGGGCGAGTCTGACGGAGGTCGGGATGCTCCACGGGCCGCAGTCGGAGCTGAACGTGCCGCGGTCGCACCCCTGCACGACGAAGGCGAAGGTGTTGACCTCGTGGCCGCCGGTCGTGGAGCCGAGGCCGTCCTGCCCGTAGGGCGACAGCGTGAACTGGCCGCTCCACGGGGTCAGCCTGCCGACCTTGACCTGGGTGGCCCGGCCGCCGTCCTTGCTCCAGCGGACGTTGAAGAAGTCCCAGTCACGGCCGAGGCCGCTCCACTTGAAGACGGCGGTGCCACCGCCCTTGGCGAAGACGCGCACGAGCGTGCCGTCCCCGAGGTTGGGCGACCAGACGATCTTGCCGTTCCTGAAGCGCTGCCAGGAGCCCAGCTTGTCAGGGAAGCCGAACTCCTGGGTGGTGGGGCAGCCGTAGACGCTGTTGGCTGCGCCGTTGGCGCGCCACAGGCCGCCGATGAGGCTGCCGTGGGGCGCCACGAGCTGGACGTCACACGCCCTGGCGGTCGAGGCCGGTACGGCTCCCGCGGTCGAGGCCTGTGCTGCGGCTGGTACCGCGAGGACGGCGGCCGCGGTGGCGGCGCTCGCCGCGAGGGCCAGGAGTGAACGTGAGGTGTGGGTCATCGATGCGGTCCCTTCGGGCGGGCTTCGGTGACTCCTGTGTAAGCCCGACCGCTTTCACCTGGGCTTCCGCCGCTTGAGGGCCGCTTGACGACGTCTGGCCTGCCAGCCGCGGTTTTCTAGCCGCAGCGCCCCGCCTCGACCGACGACACCTTCCACTCCGCCCCCGGGAACGGCGACATGAAGTGCGTCAGCAGGTCGATCGCGTAGCCGGGCACCTGGCCTCCCGGATCGAGCAGCGAGACCATCTGGGGCCCGTCCGCGCCGCGCAGCGTCAGCGTGTCGCCCCGCCTGCCGGGCACGACGCCCGGCTTGGTGCCGACGGTCACGCAGGCCAGCGGCACGCCGCCCGCCTTCACCGCCTGCCTGGAGCTGATGGGCCGCATCCGCTGGTCATAGCGGCGCAACCGCAGCGAGGTGGCTTTGCCGATCCGCACCCGCTGATCGAACACGTCGGGGCCGACGCTTCTGGTGACCTTCACGTCCAGCCGTACGTCGGGACGCAGGTCCACCCCACTGGCCCGCAGGTCGAGGCGGTCGTAGCCACCCTCGAACCCGGGCGAGACGAACCCCAAGGCCGGCGGCGCCGACGCCCCGAACGGCACCTTGCCGGGTCGGATCCGCAGCCACGACATCCTGTGCACGGCGATCGTCACGTCGTCGATCCTGCTGCGACCCATCCCGAACCGACCGTCGAGCCGGTAGGCGAGGAAGCCGCCCGCGTACGGCACGTCCTTACGCGAGGAGACCTGCCGCGCCGCGACCGGCTGCAGTTCGAGGCCAGTGCGGGCGCGCAGCAGCCGGGTGGGCGCGGGCTTTGACACCAGGTCGATGGACAGGTCCGGGTTGAGCCTGGCGGTGGTGTCCGCGCCCAGGTCGCCGACCTCGAGGAAGGTGTCGAGCACGCGGCCCTGAGGCGGCTGGTAGCCCTTCTCGATCAACCCGGCCTGTACGGCCAGCAGCCCGTCGAGGGTGCCGGCGTTGGCCTTGTAGGTGAGGTTCGGCAACCGCAGCGCGGAGGCGGTGGAGTCGGCGTCGACGCCGAACACGGAGGGGACATCGGTGAAGCGCAGCAGTCCCGTCGCGCCCTTCGCCCCGTCGTTCACTCCGCCCTTCGTCCCGTCCTTCGCCCCCTCCGAGGTCACGGCCGCTTCCAGGCGCTCGACCGGGGCCGAGTTGTGGACGCGGATCCTGGTGCGGCCGCCGTACGAGCCGGAGACCGAGACGGCGGCGGGCACGGGGTCGACGAGCACGCGGCCGCGCAGCCTGCCCCCGTCGGTCTCGGCGCGGACGTCGAGGGTGCCGAGGGTGGCGGCCGGTTCTATCCGGTAGCCGGCGGTGACGGACTGGCCCTGGATCCCGAACGGGCCGACGGTCATGCTGGTGATCGCGGAGGGCAGGCCCGTGAGCGTGGCGCTGGCGCGGATCGGGATGGGGGACAGCACACGGCTGTCGAGGTAGAGCGCGAGCCTGCGACCGGCCGGGTGGAAGCCGGAGAAGGTGAAGGTCTTCCTGGCGAGGTCGACGTCCACCTTGCCGGGCAGGCCCTTGAGGTCGACGAACGCCCTGATGCCCGGCTGGGCGGGGGTGCCGCCGTCGACGAGCGAGACGCCGCCCTTCACGTGCGGCGCGTCGGGCACGGCCGTCGCGTGGCCAAGCCAGACCTTGCCGGTCAGGTTGACGTCGGAGGCGTCGTAGGTCAGCCTGCCGCCGGCGCTCGAGATCGCGACACGGCCGGGGGCGGGGCCGAGGGTGGCCGTGGCGCCGAAGCCGCCGCCCGCTGCGGTGCGCAGGTCGGCGTCCACGGCGATGGGACGGCGGGCGGCCTGGACGTCGGCGGTGAAACCCGTGCCGGTCTCGTTCTGGGTGAGGTCGGCCTTGCGCAGGTCGTCCAGACGGACGCTGGCGTCGAACCTGCCGGTGGCGGCATCGTGGTGGGCGGCCACGTGGGGGCCCGTGGGGGCGGTGGCGCCGTCGTGGTTGGCGATCGCGATCGTCGCCGACCCGATGGGGCCGGACAGCGCCCTGAACCTCACCCCACCACCCGGCATCCCCGCCTGTCCGGCGGCTCCCGCGCTCCCTGACTCGGGAGAGGGGGTGGGCGGGTGTCCCGGCCCGGGAGTAGCGGTGGCGCCAGCGGACGCGGTGCCTGGAGGGGACCACGTGGCCTCCCAGTGCGCGGGCACGCCGGTCGCGGTGAAGGCCGCCCGCCACTGCCCCGCCCTCGCCGACGCGACGACCGAGGAGACCGGCGCGTCGGCGGTCCATTCGAGCCGCCTGCCCTCGGTGTCGGCGACCGCCGTGAGGTGCCCGCGCACGCCCTTCACGCTCGCCCGCACCACCCCCTGCGACGCGGCCGCGCGCAAGTCGATCCGGCCGAGTCTGCCAGGGGCCGACACGTCGACGGTCGTCCTGGGTCCGAGCGCCCACGACGCCTTCACGCTGCCCCGGATCCCGCGCACGGCGCCGTCCACGATCAGCCCCGTCTTCGGGTTGGCGTAGGAGGCGCGCAACCGCTCGATGGTCCCGCTGGCGGTGTAGGCGGCCGTGCCTGCCCGGGGGTCCAGGTCGGCGGCCACCTTGGCGGGCGTGTTGGAGATCTCCAGCCTGGCCAGGTGCGTCCCGTCGACGTCGGCCGCGCCGGTGAACGGCTTGCCCCCTGAGTCGAGGGACAGCTTGACGTGCGGCGCGGGGCCGTACGTCACCTCGAAGCCGGCCACCCCGGTCAGCCGTCCGGACACGCCCAGCCGCGCGCCGTCCTTGATCATGGTGACGTGGTTGCCCGGCAGGCCGGCGATCGCGCCCTGCCCGCGCTGGAGCAGCAGTGAGAGACCGCCGAGCGCCGAGCTCGCGGTGTGGACGATCTTGTTGGTGGTGGCGTCGTGCTCGACCGTGATCCGCGCGGGGAGCCCGGTGAGACGCGCGCTGACGACCGTCTGGTCCCTGGCGGCGTCGTAGAAGGTCAGGTCGGCGGACCTGGCTCGGGGCGCGCCCGAGGTCACCGACAGGCCCCTGGCACGAGCGGTGGCGCGGAACTCGCGCGGCAGCCGGTCGATCGACAGCCCCGCCGCTCTGGCCAGTTTGCCGTCGCTGTACAGGTAGTCGTGGAAGCTCGCCCTGGCGATCGGGGTCGCGCTGGCGAAGTGGACGCCGCCCGGCCTGGTCAGCTCGGCGGTCAACTCGGCGCCCATCTTGTTCACCGTCACCTGGGTGAACCTGCGCCCGTCCGCGACCACGAGCGCGTCGAGCTCGGCGTTCGCCGATGCGGTCGCGGTCAGCGAGGTCCTGCCGCCGTCGAGCCTGGCGTGGGCGCTGAAGCGTTCGGTGGCGGGCGTCTGGCGGACACTGAGCAGCGCCTTGCCCTCCAGCCCGGCGATGGTGGCGGCCGAGGATCCGGGCGCGCTACGCCGTACGGTCGCCCGTACATCGATCCGGCCCTCCGTGAACTCGCCCAGGTCGACGGTGAAGACGCCCCAGTGGCGGCCTTGCAGCGCATGGCCCCTGCGGTAACCGTCGAAGCCGACCTTCACCACCTTTCCGGAGGTGACGGCGTACTCCGCCCACACCTGCGCCCTGACCGGCCCGCCGAGCTGGGCGACACCGAAGCCGATGCCCACGCTGTCGCCCTCCGCCTGCTGCGGGACCAGCGTGGCGAGCAGGTCCGGCGTGCCGTCGCCGGTGACGTCCGCCTGGACGGGGGTGCCGACCGGTCTGGCGGAGGAGCAAGCGGCAGGCAGGTCGGCCCCGGCCGCGCACAGCTTGAACGTCATGAGCGGCACCCCGTCCCGTACCACCGGGAGCTCCACCTTGGCCGGGAGGGGGAACGTGAGCCCTTTCCTGACCGGCAGCAGGCTCAGCCCGCCCTGCTCCGCGTCGGGCAGAACGAGTTGCGACGACGGGCTCGGCCCCGCCATCCGCTTCTCGGCCTCCGCGGCCACCTTGCCGACCAGCGTGGGCCCAGCGGGCACCGTCGCCACGAGCTTGCCGGGGCTCTCCGGCCGCTCGGCCCCCACCCCGGCCGCCAGCGAGGGCCGCCGCGCCATCGCCACCTGCGCCGCCGGCGGCACCCGCACCCGCGCCACCGGCTCGACCCGCGGCTTGCCGCCGCGCGGACCGCTCAAAGCCAGACGCGAAGCCACACCACTGCCCGCAACGCGAGCACCGGCTCCACTGCCCACCCCACCAGGACCTGCTCCGCTGCTCGTCACGACAGGTCCGGCTCCGCTGTCCGCCATATAGGGGCCCGCACCGCCGCCCGCCATCGCCGGTGTTCGTCCGGTCGTCGGTACGGCGTGCGCCGCCGCGGGCGCACCGGCAACCAGCGCGCAGACGAGCAGAACACAGGACAGCCGCGGCATGAGTGGCTTTCCCCCGAGAGTGTGGCCGACTGATCACGAAAGGTAAGAGCCGACCATATCTCCCACAATCCGTCAAGGTCGGATTTACTCGGAAAGATTCACCACAATCGCCTCCTGTGTACTCCGCGCGATCACCACGACCGCCTCGACCTCGGGGTCCGGGTTCTCCTCCCGATGCGGGACGAACGGCGGAACGTAGACGTAGTCGCCTGGCTGGGTGTCGATCCGCACCTCCTCCCCGTCGCGCACGAAGACGAAGGACGGCGTCCCGCTGACCACGTAGATCGCCGTCTCGGACGCGCCGTGATGGTGGGTCGCCGACACGGCCCCCGGTGCGACGTGGGTCTGACCCATCCAGAGCGCGGACGAGCCGACGCTGTCGCCGCTGATGGCCGCCCGCCTGAGCATGCCGCCCGTCTGCGCGGTCTCGGACGTCAGGTCGTCGGGCCGGACATGATGCAGTGTCATCCACTGGTCCTCTCGCTGGATCATCCATGTGTCGCTCGGTGGGCTCGCGTCCTCTCGCCGGCGGGCATTGTCCGACTTTCCCGGCAAGCGGCCCCTCGAAGCACCCGCCGCTCCCCGCTCTCTTCTCGGCCACCGCCCGTCTGCTCGCCGACCCTGCGCAGCGACCCCGACCCGCCCCACGCGTCACAGGGGCAGCGAGCCGCCCGGCTTGAGGGCCTTCATGGCGATCTGCGAGGTGAGCTTGTCCAGGCCGGGCAGACGGCCGAGCTTCTCCAGGCACAGGCGGCTGTAGGCGTCCATGTCGGCCACCGCCACCCGCAGCACGTAGTCCGGCCGCCCGAACATGCGCAGGCACTCGATGACGTCCTCCACCTCCATCACCGCCGACTCGAAGGCGGTGACGGTCTCCGCGTCCTGGCCCTCCAGCTCGACGTAGGCCAGCACCTGGAAGCCCCGCCCGATCGACGGCGCGTCGACGACCGCGCGATAACCGGAGATCACCCCGCTCTCCTCCAGGTTGCGCACCCTGCGCAGGCACGGCGACGGCGTTAGCCGTACCCGCTCGGCCAACTCGATGTTGCTGAGCCTGCCGTCCTCCTGCAGGAGGCGAAGAATTGCGCGATCCGTAGCATCCATGACGTCAGATGCTAACCATGGCGCAAACCACCACAAGTATTGACATCGCGCACCCCCATCCTTGAAATAATCTCACGTCATGACGAGCGACGCCTTCATGAGTGGGACGCAGGCGCTGGTGCGGCTGATCGAGGATCAGCTGGCCGCGGACCGCAGGGCGGGCCTGGACACGGGAGCGATGGTCTCCGGGTATCCGGGGTCGCCGCTGGGCGGCTTCGACCAGGAGCTGGCCAGGAACACGCCCGAGGGCGTGGTGCACCGTCCGGGCCAGAACGAGGAGCTGGGCGCGACCGCTGTGTGGGGCAGCCAGCTCGTCCCCTCGCTGCCGAACCCGCGCAAGGCGGGCGTCCTGGGCGTCTGGTACGGCAAGGCGCCCGGCGTCGACCGGGCCGCTGACGCGTTCAGGCACGGCAACTTCGTCGGTGCGCACCCTGAGGGCGGGCTGATCGCGCTGTGCGGCGACGATCCGACCTGCAAGTCCTCCACCCTGCCCAGCGCCACGGAGAGCACGCTCGCCGCGCTCGGCATGCCGGTGATCTACCCCGGCACCGTCCAGGAGCTGCTCGACCTGGGCAGGCACGCGATCGCCGCGTCAAGGGCCAGCGGCCTGTGGGTGGCGATCAAGGCGGTGGCCAACGTGGTCGACGGCACCGCGACCGTCACCCTCGACCCCGACAGGGTCAAGCCCGTCATGCCCGAGGTGATGTGGCAGGGCAAGCCGTACCGGCACACACCGGACGCGACGCTGCTCACGCCGTACTCGCTCGACATGGAGCGCACGCTGGTCGGGCCGCGCCTGGAGCTGGCCCGCGCCTACGCCCGCGACAACAACCTCAACCAGATCACCGTGCCCGCGCCCGAGGCCGCGATCGGCGTGATCGCGGCGGGCACGGCCTACTACGACGTGCGCGAGGCGTTCGGCAAGCTCGGCCTCACCGACGAGGTCCGGCTGCTGAAGATCGGCATGCTGTGGCCGCTGGAGCCGACGGTGGTCCAGGAGTTCGCCCGCGGCCTGTCGGAGATCATCGTCGTCGAGGAGAAGGCGCCGCTGCTGGAGGGCCTGGTCAAGGACGTGCTGTACGGCACGCCCAACCCGCCCGCCGTCACCGGCAAGGCGGTGATCCCCCAGCACGGCGGCGTCGACGCCGACCTGGTCGCCAGGGTGCTGGCCGACCGCCTGTCCATCGACCTGCCGCGTCAGCGGGAGCCGCTCAAGCTGCTCGGCCCCACGCGCACGCCGTTCTTCTGCTCGGGCTGTCCGCACAACCGCTCCACCGCCGTCCCGGAGGGCTCGGTCGTGGCCGCGGGCATCGGCTGCCACACCATGGTGGTGCTCAACCCCGCCGGCAAGGGCGACCTGACGGGCCTCACGCAGATGGGCGGCGAGGGCGCGCAGTGGATCGGCCAGGCGCCGTTCACCGGCACGCGGCACATCTTCCAGAACCTCGGCGACGGCACCTTCCACCACTCGGGCTCGCTGGCCATCAGGGCCGCGGTCGGCGCGGGCGTCAACATCACCTACAAGCTGCTCTACAACAGCGCCGTCGCCATGACCGGCGGCCAGACGATCACGCCCGCGCTGTCGGTGGCGTCGCTGACCCACTGGCTGGAGCTGGAGGGCGTGCGCAAGGTGATCGTCACCACTGACGATCTGTCCCGCTACAAGGGGGTACGGCTGTCGCCGATCGCCTCCCTGCGCGAGCGCGCCGACCTCGAACAGGCGCAGAGTGAGCTGGCCGCGATCGAGGGCGTCACCGTGCTGGTCCACGACCAGCAGTGCGCGGCCGAGAAGCGGCGGCTGCGCAAGAAGGGCGACCTTCCCGACCCGGTGAAGCGGGTGGCGATCAACCAGCGGGTGTGCGAGGGCTGCGGCGACTGCGGGCAGAAGTCGGAGTGCCTGTCGGTGCTGCCGGTCGAGACGGAGTTCGGCCGCAAGACCGAGATCCACCAGTCGTCGTGCAACAAGGACTACTCGTGCCTCGAGGGCGACTGCCCGTCGTTCCTGACGATCATCCCGGGCACGAAGAAGCGCTCCGCCGTCCCCACTCCTCCTGAGATGCCGGTGCCCGACCTCCACGCGAAGGACACCACGATCAGGCTGGTCGGCATCGGCGGCACCGGCGTGGTGTCGGTCGCGCGGCTGCTCGGCAAGGCGGCACTGATGGACGGACGCCAGTCGCGCGGGCTCGACCAGACCGGCCTGGCGCAGAAGGGCGGCACCGTCGTCTCCGACATCCGCCTGTTCGACGGCGAGGAGGACAGGTCGGGCCAGGCCAGCGCCGCCTCGGTCGACGCCTACCTGGCGCTCGACGTGATCGGCGCGACCGACCCCAAGCACCTGCGCACCACCTCGCCCTCGCGCACGGTCGCGGTCGTCTCCACGCACCTGTCGCCCACCGGCGGCATGGTGCTCGACCCCGCCACGCACGTCACCGACCTCGGCCCGCAGCTGACCGCGCTGGAGGCGCGCGCCCGCTCGGTCGTGGCGCTCAACGCCGAACGGCTCGCGCAGGCGCTGTTCGGCGACCACATGCAGGCCAACACGATCGTGCTGGGCGCGGCGTGGCAGCTCGGGCTCATCCCGCTGTCGCTGACGTCGATGGAGAAGGCGCTCGGCAAGTCCGCGACCGCCTTCCACTGGGGACGCGCGGTGATCGCCGCCCCGTCGGCCGTCGACGCGCTCTTCCCCGCCACCTCGGCGCCCGAGCCGTCGGCCGAGGTGCTGCGGCAGATCGCCTTCGCCGGGGAGGGCAGCGAGCTGCACAAGCTGCTGGCCGTACGGGTGCCCGACCTGGTCGCCTACCAGAACCCCCGCTACGCGCAGCGCTACCTGGCGGCCGTCCGCGAGGTGCACGCCCTCGCACCGGGCGCGGTCGCCGAGGCCTACGCCACGCACCTGCACCGGCTGATGGCCTACAAGGACGAGTACGAGGTCGCCCGCCTCCACCTCGACCCCGCCGAGCGCGCCAGGATCGCCGCCGAGTTCGGCCCCGGCACGCGCGTCGCCTACAACCTGCACCCGCCGGTCCTGCGCGCGCTCGGGCTCAAGCGCAAGCTCAGCCTCGGCCCGTGGTTCGACCCCGCCTTCAAGGCCCTGTACGGCATGCGGACGCTGCGCGGCACCAAGCTCGACGTGTTCGGAGTGGGCGAGGTGCGCAGGGCCGAGCGGTCACTGGCCGCCGAGTACACCCGCGACGTGCTGCGCGCGCTGTCGTCGGGCGCGCCGGAGGAGAAGGTGCTCCAGCTGGCGCAACTGCCCGACGTGATCCGCGGCTACGAGCACGTCAAGCTGCGCGGCGTGGCCGACTACCGCGAGCGGGCCGCCGCGTTGCTGGAATCCACCGGCTGAACCGGTAGTCGCCCGGCTACTCTTTGTGGCCATGGTGGGCTTTCAGCATGCCGTACGGCACGCCGCCGACGTCGCGGGGATCCTCGACGATCCCGCGCGGGCCATGGCGGCGCAGGCATGGGTCGGCGGCGGCGCGCCCGCGTTCGCCGCCGAGCTCACCCGGCAGCGCGCCGCGCTCGCCGCGGCGCTGGAGGCGGCCCTGCGCAGGCTCGCGCAGGAGGGCGACGCCGTCCCCTCGCTGGGCAGGCCCGCCACCTCCATGAGCGCCGTCCACGGCTCGTTCGCCGGCGTCGAACCCGCCCAGCTGCGCCGCCTGGTCACCGGCCTCACCACCGCGGCCGGCGAGCTGCCGCGCGCGGCCCAGACCCTCGGCGCTCCCGAGGTCGCCGCGATCGGCTCGTGGTCGGCGGCCCAGGCCGACGACCTGCGCCGCCGCCTCGCCCTCATCCTGCGCGACGGCGGCACGCTCGCCCCCGCGCCCCTGGTCGCCTTCGGCCTGTACGGCGGGCACGCCCCCTCCACCGTCACCGCCCTGCTGACCGGGGCCGCCGCGGGCGACGCCGCCGCGCTCGCCCGGCTGCTCGACCTGCAGCGGCAGGCGTCCGACCCGACGCTCGCCGCCAGGGTGAGCGCATGGTGGCGCCTGCTCGACACCTCCGCCCGCGAGCAGGCCGAGAAGGCCCAGCCCGCGCTCGGACTGCTCGACGGGCTGCCCGTGACCGTCCGCGACCGGGCCAACAGGGCGCTCCTGGCCACCGAGAAGACCAGGCTCGCCGCGCTGCTCACCACCGTCGCCCCGCACCTCGCGCTCACCTGGCCGGCGGCCCTCGACAGGGTGATGCTCCAGCTCGACCATGTGAAGGTCATCGAGCAGGGGCTGGCCCAGGGCGGCAGGAACGGGCGGCCTCCGGCGTACCTGCTGTCCTTCGATCTCGACTCCCTCGGACAGGCGGCGATCTCCTTCGGCGACCCCGACGCGGCCGACCGGGTGGTGACGTACGTGCCGGGCATGAACACCAGGCTCGTGTCGTTCGGGGAGGACCTCAACAGGGCCGCGGTGCTGTGGGACCAGGCGCACTACTTCGCGCCCGGGCAGCGGATCGCCTCCATCGCGTGGCTGGGCTACCGCGCGCCGCAGGTCGACTGGTACCTGCCCGTCCCGGGGCGGAGCGTGGCCACGGACGGGGCGGCGGACAAGGGCGCCAGGACGCTGGCGTCGCTGGTGGACGGCCTGCGGGCCACGCACGCCCCTTCGGGGAAGGCGAAGCTGACGATGCTGGGACACAGCTACGGGTCGCTGGTGACGGGGAAGGCGGCGGTGCTGCGGCCGGGGAGGTTCGCGGACGAGCTGGTGTTCGTGGGGAGCCCAGGCGTGGGGGTGTGGAAGGCGGAGGAGCTGGGGGTGGCGCCGGGGAAGGTGTGGGTGGGAGAGGCGGCGGGCGATCCGGTGGGGGACTTCGCGCGCTACGGCAACGACCCAGGAGACGACAGCTTCGGCGCCCGCCGGTTCTACGTAGAGGACGGCCCGTTCTACCTAACCTTCAAAGCTCACTCGCTCTATTGGGATGACGATTCCGAATCCCTCAAGAATCTCGCCCACATAGTCAATGGTAATTATCGCAAGGTCACTTCATGACACGGATTATCGCCGTTCTCGTCCTCCTTCTGACCGGGTGTGCGGAGAAACTCACCTTGAATGAAAACGAAGCAATATCTCGCGTAGAGCGGCTCATTCGTGACACCGTGGCAGTCATCGAGCCACGGCCACGGCTTGATGCCTTTCTTCCCAGTCTGAATCGACGCTACTGCCTCGACCCGACGGATGGCGGATCGGAGGAGCGCGTCATCGTCAATCGACGGTACTACCTACGAGGAATCCCCAAGGAGCGCTTCGTCGACGTCGCGAATCGCGTGAAGGCTCACTGGCAGCAACAGGGTCACCTCATAACGGGCGTCAACGGCCTGGAGACAAGAGAACCCGATATCTCCGGACGAAGTCGCCCTGATGACTTCATCCTCTCCCTGTCGTGGACTCAAGGGGACGTTCTCGGTATCGGTGTCACCTCGACCTGCGTCTGGCCCGATGTGAAATGATCTCCGTATGACCCGAGGCACCGTCAAGTTCTGGAAGTCCGAGAAAGGCTGGGGTGCGATCTCCTCCCCCGACCTTCCTTCCGGCAAGGACGCCTTCGCCCACTTCAGCGACATCGTCGCCGAAGGTTTCCGCGAGCTCCACCCCGGCGACCACGTCGAGTTCGACGTGGTCGAACGCACCCAGGACAGCTTCGACTTCTGCGCCGAGAACGTCCGCAAGCTCTGACCGGCCACCTCGGGGTACCTAGTGCACTGGTCGGACCAGTGGATAAGGTGACGAGCATGGACTACGAGCGGTTGTTCCGGCTTGACGGACGGCGTGCGGTTGTCATCGGCGCGGGCAGCGGCATCGGCAGGGAGTCCGCGCTGGCCCTGGCCGCGCACGGGGCCGAGGTCGTGTGCGCCGACCGTGATCTGTCCTCCGCGGAGGAGACCGCACGCCTGTGTGGCGGGACGGCCGTCCGGCTCGACGTGCTCGACGGTGCGGCCGTGCGTGAGGCGGCCGACGGGCTCGGCGCGGTCGACGTGCTCGTCTTCACCGCCGCCACGAACGTCCGCAAGCGGTTGCTCGACTACTCGGCCGAGGAGTTCGAGCGCGTCGTCGACCTCAACCTGCGCGCCTCGTTCGAGGTGGTCAGGGCGTTCGGCGCGGGCATGGTGGAGCGGGGACGGGGTTCGATCATCGGGTTCGCCTCCATCAGGGCGTCGGTGACCGAGCCTGGCCAGGGCGTCTACTCGGCGACGAAGGCCGGCCTGGTGCAGTTGCTGAGGACGGCCGCCGCCGAGTTCGGCCCGCACGGCGTGCGCGTCAACGCCGTCGCCCCCGGTGTGGTCGAGACGCCGCTCACCCGGCAGATCAAGGACAATCCAGACTGGTACGGCGCCTACGCCGCCAAGTCGGCGCTCGGCAGGTGGGCGCAGGCTCCGGAGATGGCGGGCGCGGTCGTCTATCTGGCCTCCGACGCGGCGAGTTTCGTCACAGGCGCGGTCCTCTACGTCGACGGCGGCTGGACCGCGGTCGACGGCAGGTTCAACCCGCCGAACTGAGCCACGGCCCCCACCGCACGACCCAAGCCATCAGGGCACCGAACCGTCAGCGCCCCAGACCGTCAGCCCGCCAGCCAGCCGGACCCCCAGACCGTCAGGGCGCTGCCGTCAGGTCCGCCAGACCGGTAGGGGCGCTGAACGTCAGGGCACCAGACCGGCAGCGCACCAGACAACCAGACCCCAGACAGCCAGACCTCCGGACCTCCAGACCGGCAGGGCGCTGAACCGGCAGGGCGCTGAACCGGCAGGCTGCCAGACCGGCAGGGGCGCTGAGCGTCAGGACACCAGACCGGCAGCGCACCAGACTGGCAGCGCACCAGACTGGCAGCGTGCCAGACCGGCAGCGCACCAGACTGGCAGCGTGCCAGACCGGCAGCGCACCAGACTGGCAGCGTGCCAGACCGGCAGCGTGCCAGACCGGCAGGGCGCGGGATCATCACGGGGCGGGGCTCAGCCGTACCTGGATCGGGATGCCGTGGACCGTCTCGAACTCGACCACGGTCCTGCCGCCGGTGATCCGCGTCCGGCACCGGCCCGCGGCGCGCCGCCACCGGCCCGCGAGGGTCACTTTCAGCAGGTGGGGGTGGCTGGGGCTGGTCAGCCACGGCCTGGACCACGGGCTGTAGTGGCCGACGTACCTGCCCCGCTCGTACTGGTCGTGGTCGATGCCGCTGTACAGGCGCAGGTCGGGGTCGGCGACCGCGAGCACGAGGTCGTCGCCGTCCGCGCGGGTCATGAGCAGTGACGGCGTGTCGACCTCGAGGACGCGTCCGGCCAGCCGTACCCGCTCGAAGATCGCGTAGCCGGTGACGCCGGTGGCGCGGTCGCTGACCACGTGCGCGGCGTCGTCGGCCCTGAGCACCGTGTACGGCACGTCGGCCGCGAAGGCCGCCATCCGCTCGGCGGTGGTGTCGACGACCATGGCGTACTCGTAGGAGGCGGCGCGGGGCGCGGCGCCGTGCCTGATCCACGCGGTGGAGAAGTCGCCGCTGGTCGCCGCCTCGGTGGCGTTGTGGCGTGAGGCCTGGGTGGAGCGGGTGAGGCCGACGCGCTGGCCTGCGGCGAGGTAGTAGCCGATGTTCTTGTCGTCGAGTAGCCAGCGCGGTGAGAGGTCGAGCCGTTCGTAGGGGAAGGGGACGTCGGTCCCGTCGACCAGGACGCGGCCGGTCCTGGTGGTCTGGAAGAGCGTGGTCTCGGTCTCGTGGGCGTGGTCGGCGTTGCCGATCCCGGTGCCGAGCGCCACGATCCGGTCGTCGAACAGGAACACCGACTTCCTGGCCCGGTGGGTGCCCTCGTACTTGGGGTGTTCGTGGAGGTCCATGGCGAACAGGCCGTGCTGTCCGTCGATGGCGCATGAGCCGGCGAACCGGGAGTCGGTGAGCAGCATCTCCTCGATCGCCCCGGTCAGGTCGCCTTTGAGCGCGTCGAGGGGTTCGTGGATAGTGGTGGTGCCGGGCCTGCGGTTCCAGTCGTAGCCGGGCTGGGCGTAGCCGCTGTCGAGGTTGGTGCCGCGGTGCACGACCTGGATCTGGCCGTAGGTGTTGTATCGGCCGTACCAGTTGGCGCCGACGTAGATCTCGGTGGACCACAGGTAGCGGTTGTGGCCGCGGACCGTGACCTGCCATTCGCCGCGCCGGTGGACGGTGAGCGCCGCGTAGTTGAGCGCCCAGTTCCCGGTGGGCGAGGGTTCGGCGGTGACGCCTCTGGCGGCCAGTTCGGCGGCGATCTCCTGCTGCCGCGGGGTGGGCGCGGCCGGCAGGAGCCTGAGGAACGCGGCGCCGATCTCGTCGTCGATCGGGGCCAGCCACTGGTAGGGCACGATCGACAGGGCGGTGGTGCCGCTGGGGTTGCGGCCGCTGAGGGAGATCGGCCACTGCGTTCTGCCCGCGTAGACGCGCTGCATGAGCAGGGCCTTCCTCAGCCACCCGTACGCCTCGGGGCGCAGCGCGAACGCGCCGCCGTGCATCACGTAGATCAGCGGGGCGAGCCCGGACAGGCCGTCGCGAACGTAGTCGGGGAAGAAGCCGACGTGGTGGAAGGCAGTGCCGTCGATCTTGATGCCGTCCTGGATGCCGTCGGTGGGCAGCAACGCGGCGTCGAGCCAGTCGCGTAGCACCTTGAGGTAGGCGACCTGTTCGGCCTCGGTGTCGCGCAGGAGCACGGCGGCCAGCATGCCGCGGACGGTGGTGTTGAACAGGTCCATGATGGAGCCGTGGGCCATGCGGTGCTTCCAGCCGCGCAACATCCTGCCGAGCCCGGTGAGCCAGTCGAGGTCGGCGCGGACCTGCTCGAACCTGCCCGCCTCGCGGAGGGCGTCGCGCATGAGGTAGACGGAGTCGTAGTAACCGCGCATGTCGTAGCCGAGGTGATGGATCGTGCCCTGGCAGCTGCCGCGGGTCCAGCCCTGTTCGCGCAGATGGTCGACGATCTTCAGGTAGAGGGCGGCGAGCGCGGGCCGGTCGGGCGGGCTGGCCTGGTGGCCCTGCGCGATGGTCTTCATCAGGTCGGTGCAGGCGCGCAGCGTGACGGGGGCGACGAAGTCCTTCAGCTCGGCGGCGATCTCGGCGGGGTAGATCTGCGACTGGTAGGCGTGCACGGGACGGCCCATGAGCGCTTCGGTCCGCGCGGTGAGCGCGGCCACGTCGGGCTTGACCTGGGCGACGAGGTACTCGTCGTGGTAGCGGGTGACCAGCGCGCGCAGCGCCGCGCTCTCCTGCTGCGACGGCGGCTTCACCTCGGGCGTACGTGTGGCGAGCAGCCGGTCGAACAGGTGGAGGGCCTGCCAGTGCTGGTTGTCGTACTCGTCGCCCTCGGGGGCGATGCCGGGCAGCTGGTGGTCGCGGCACGGCGCGTCGGGGCGCAGCGGCACGTTCAGCATGAGCTGGTCGAGATGCAGTCTTCCGGTACGGCGGGGCGCCACGATCCGCAGCGTGTCCATGTCGGGGTGCGGCCTGCCGTGCATGTCGTAGGCGTAGCGCACCCAGGCGGTGCGCCAGCCGGAGTAGTTCAGGCGGAACTCGAACCACACGTCGGTCCTCGAACCCCTGCCGAACTCGAACCGCACGACGTCGTCGACGGGGCTCTCGTTGTGGATCCACACGCAGAAGGCGTCCACGAGGCCCTGCCACGCCTGGTCGTCGCCGAGCCGGTAGGGGTCGGGCGCCCATCGGAGCGGGGCGCGCACGGTGATGACGGCCCTCTCGGTGTGGTCCCAGCGCAGCGACTTCTGTCCGCAGACGGCGACCTGGTCGACGATGGCCAGGCCGTCGCCGGTGACGTGCGGAGGGACGGCGCTCTCCAGCAGGAACACCGGCGGGTCCATGGCCATCGCCCGCTGTTCGAGATCGGCGGTCAAGCCAGGAACCGCGGTGAAGCCAGGAGGCGCGGTGACGCCGGGAATCGCGGGGAGGGCGGGGACGAGCGCCGCGCCTTTGATGACCGTCCTGCGCGAGATATTCGCCACGATCACCATAAAACGCGAAAACTATCTTCACGTCCAGCTACGGGCGGATGATCGCCATCCGGGTGACCGTGAACTCCTCGATCGCGAACCGGGGCCCTTCACGCCCGATCCCCGAGTCCTTCACCCCGCCGTAGGGCATGTTGTCCGCCCTGAATCCCGGCACCTCGTTGACCACCACCCCGCCCGCCTCCAGCCGCTCGATCGCCGCGAACGCCGTCGCCAGCGACCGGGTGAAGACCGACAGGTGCAGGCCGTACCGCGACCTGTTGACCGTCTCGAAGGCCTCCTCCAGGCTCTCCACGGTCCGCACGCACACCACGGGGCCGAAGATCTCCTCGTCCCACGCGGCGACGCCGTCGGGCACATCGGCAAGTACGGCCGGCGCGATGGCCCGCCCCTCGCGCCCCCCGCCCGCGACCAGTTCGGCCCCGGCCGCCACCGCCTCGTCCACCCACGACAGGACCCGCGAGGTGGACCGTTCG
This sequence comes from Nonomuraea sp. NPDC059194, assembly GCF_042754765.1. Classification (NCBI taxonomy): domain Bacteria; kingdom Bacillati; phylum Actinomycetota; class Actinomycetes; order Streptosporangiales; family Streptosporangiaceae; genus Nonomuraea; species Nonomuraea sp. NPDC059194. Next base: position 175,864 of record NZ_JBHZBH010000004.1, read on the forward strand.
TCGATCAGCGCCGCGACCCTCGTCTCTGGGGCGCGCGGGTCGCCGACCACGACGTCCTTCATCCGTGCGGCCAGCAGGTCGAGGAACTCCTCGCGCACCGCCCGCTCGACCACCACCCGCTGCACCGAGATGCACGCCTGGCCCGAGGCGTAGTAGCCGCCCCGCACCACCGCGTCGGCGGCGGCCTCCAGGTCGGCGTCGGCCGCCACGACGAGCGCCGCGTTCGATCCCAGCTCCAGCAACACCTTGGTAGGGGCGGCGTTGCGCGCGATGGCGTGGCCGGCCGCCGCCGACCCGGTGAAGGAGACCGCGCCGATCCGCCGGTCCTCCACCAGCGCCCTGCCGACTTCGACGTCGCCGGTGATGAGCTGCACGGCCGCGTTCGGCAGCACCCCGACCGAACGCAGCAGCTCCACCAGCCCGATCGTGGCCAGCGGCGTCGAGGGGGCCGGCTTCACGATCACCGGGCACCCGGCCGCCAGCGCCGGGGCGATCTTGTGCGCGGCCAGCAGCAGCGGATAGTTGAACCCGGTGATCCCGACGACCACCCCGATCGGGCGCCTGGTCCAGAACCCGACCAACCCCTCCCCCGCGGGCAGCAGGTCCATCGGCACGGTCTCCCCGTGCAGCCTGGCGACCTCCTCGGCGGCCGTGGCCAGCGTGACGAGGGTCCTGGCGACCTCGACCCTGCAGTCGACCAGCGGTTTGCCGGTCTCCAGCACCAGCAGCCGCTCGAACTCCTCCCGGCGCGCCGCCAGCGCGTCGTGCGCGCCCATCAGCGCGGTACGGCGGGCGTGGGAGGGCGTCCTGGCCATCGCGGGAGCCACGGCGAGCGCCTCGTCGACGGCCCTTCTGGCCAGCTCCACAGTCCCGACGGGCGCGTGCGCCACCGTCGTGCCGTCGTAGGGGAAGACGATCTCGGTGCTCTCCCCGACCGGCACCCATCCGTCTCCGACCGGCAGCCCGTCCGGGAGCCCGCCTGGCAGTCCGTCCAGCTGTCCGTGCGTCATGTCCGACCCCCTCATGCTTGCTTGCGTGCGCTCGGGAACACGTCCAGGTACGCAGGCGCGCCTTGCCTGCCGGTGGCGTGCAGGACGGCGTGCGCGACCGCCCTGCTGAACACGTCGGCCGCGGCGGCGAGCACGTCGTGCAGCTCGGTGTCCTCGGGGCCCGGGCGGTCGCAGGTGGACATCGCGAAGATGGTGTCGCCGTCGACCATGGTGTGCGCGGGCCTGATCGCCCTGGCGAGCCCGTCGTGCGCGACTCCGGCCAGTTTGCCGCACTGGGCCTTGGACAGCGTCAGGTCGGTGGCGACGACGCCGATCGTGGTGTTGAACGACGGCGCCTTGTCGGGATGCCAGCGCGCGAACTCGTCGTGGTCGGGCTCGCGGACGTCGAACTCGCCCGGCAGGCCGTACCTGGTGCCGGACAGCAGGCCGCTGCCGGGGTCGAGCACGGAGCCGACCGCGTTGACGACGGCGAGGGCGGCCACGGTGATCCCCGAGGGGAGGACGGCGCTCGCGGTGCCGATGCCGCCGGCCAGACCGCCCGCGATCGCCCCCGTCCCGGCCCCGATGGACCCGTTGAGCACCGCCGCGACCGCACCCGCGGAGTCTCCCGGCGTTTCCGAAATCTCCGGCGAGGAGGCGAGGGCGGCGTCGTAGGCCGCGGCGCCCAGGGCCCCGTCGGGGGTGGCGCGGAAGCGGCCGCCGCGCCCCAGGTCGTAGATGACGGCCGACGGCACGATCGGGACGACGCCCTCCGCCACGGGGAAGCCGACCCCCGCGTCGGCCAGGCGCTCCATGACCCCGCACGCCGCGCTCAGCCCGTAGGCGCTCCCGCCGGTCAGCACGATCGCGTGGACGCGCTCCACGAGGTTGCGCGGGTCGAGCAGCTCGGTCTCGCGGGTGCCGGGCGCGGCCCCCCGTACGTCCACCCCCGCGACGGCCCCGCCGGGCGGGGCGAGCACGACGCTCACGCCCGTCCGGTACCCGTCGCCGACGCGCTGCGCGTGCCCGACCCGCAGCCCGGCGACGTCGGCCAGCGAGTTCGTGGGCCCCGGCCTCATCGGGCGCTCCGGCGAAGAGCCAGGCGGGTCATGCCGCGCCGCCGGACAGGAAGATCCGCGCCGCCTCGGCGAAGACGCGGGTGCAGCGGACGATCTCCTCGACCTCGACGTACTCGTCGGCCTGGTGCGCGATCCACTTGCCGCCGGGGCCGTAGACCACCGAGGGGATGCCGCCCCAGTGGGTGAGCACGGTGCCGTCGGTGGATCCCGGCACGCCGCCGTACACCGGCTGCTGCCCCGTGACCGCCGTGTGCGCGGCGGCGAGGGACGTGACGACGGGGTGCGTGACGGGCACGTCGACGGGCGGCCGGTCGACCAGGATGGTGACCCTGGACTCGATGCCGTCGAAGGCGGCCAGCTCCTCCACCGTGTCGGCCACCTCCTTGTGCGCGAGCCCGGGGATGGTGCGCACGTCGACGAAGACGGAGGCGGCGGCGGGGATGACGTTGACCTGCTCGCGCGAGCCCGCCTGCACGACGGTCGGCGTCACGTACACCTCGCCGAGGTGCTCGTGCGCGGGATGGACGGCCTGCAGCTCCTCCTGGTAGGAGCGCAGGGCGACCAGCAGCGCGCCGACCGCCTGAACGGGGTTGCGCCCGTGCTGCGGCATCGCCCCGTGGGCCATCTTGCCGGTGAAGTCGACGCGCAGCCGCAGCGCCCCCTTGGCGACGGCGCAGATCTCGCCCGCCTCGGGTTCGGCGACGATGGCGGCGTCCACGTCGGCTGCCAGGTCGGAGTTCACGAAGTGGTGGGCGCCGATCATCAGCCCCTCCTCGTCGGCGAGCGCGCACACCTTGATCCGCCCGGGGAACGGTCCGGCCAGTTGCAGGGCCCTGGTGGCGTACAGGACGGCGGCCAGGCCCGACTTCATGTCGGCGCTGCCCCTGCCCCACAGCCTGCCGTCGCGGATCTCGCCGCCGAACGGGTCGACCGTCCACTCCGACAGGTCGCCCTCCGTCACCACGTCGGTGTGGCCCTCGAACATCAGCGTCGGCCCCTCACCGCCGCCGCCCTCCACGACCGCGACGACGTTCGGCCGTCCGGGCGCGGCCTCGTCGATGACGGGCTCCCAGCCCCACGAGCGCATCCTGGCGGCCACCAGTTCGGCCGCGGGCAGCTCGTTGCGCCCCTTGGCGGGGTCGTTGGTGCTGGGGATGCGGACCAGTTCCTGGGTGAACTCCACGACACCCCTGGCATCGATCTCGATCACAGCAGTCCCTCCAGAGTGGGTACGGCCCGCAGCAGCGTCCGCGTGTAGTCGTGGCTCGGCTCGGCCCAGACCTCGTCGACCAGGCCCCGTTCGACGATGGTGCCCCGGTGCATGACCGCGACGCTCTCGCAGACGTGCCGCACGACGGACAGGTCGTGCGAAACGAAGATCAGGGTGAGGCCGTGCGTGTCGATGAGGTCGGCCAGCAGGTTGAGGATCTGGCCGCGCACGGACACGTCAAGGGCGCTGACGGGCTCGTCGGCGACCAGCACCTTGGGCCGGGGCGCGAGGGCCCTGGCGATGGCGATGCGCTGCCGTTGGCCGCCGGAGAACTGGTGGGGGTAGCGGTCGGCGGCGGAGGCGGGCAGGCCGACCTCGTCCAGGAGTTCGGCGACGCGGCCCTCGACGGGGCGACCGAGGGAGACGAGCGGTTCGGCGATGATGTCGCGGACCTTCATCCTGGGGTCGAGCGAGCTCATCGGGTCCTGGAAGACGATCTGGAGGTCGTCGCGCAGGAAGCGCAGGTCGCGTTCGCGGCGGCCGACGATCTGCCGCCCGTCGAAGCTGATGGAGCCGCTCGTGGGCTGGTCGAGGCCGCACAGCAGGCGCAGCAGCGTCGACTTGCCCGAGCCCGACTCGCCGACCAGGCCGAAGCGCTCGCCGCGCCGTACGTCGAGGGAGACGCCGCGCAGGGCGTGCACCTCGGGCTTGAACAGCGAGGTGCGGTAGACCCTGGTGAGGTCGCGGGCCTCAATCACGGGGGTGCCAGCAGGCGTAGGCATGGCCCTCTCCTTGCAGCGTCGGCTCCTGCGAGCAGGTCGGCGTGGCGTGCGCGCACCTGTTACTGAAGACGCAACCGTCGGGGAACGCGCCCGCCGCGGGCACGGTGCCGTTGATCGTGGGCAGGCGGGTGCCGCGAGGGGTGAGTCTGGAGGCGGCGATGAGGCCCTCGGTGTAGCGGTGGCGGGGGTTGGTGAACACCTCGCGGATGGGTCCGCTCTCGACGACGCGCCCGCCGTACATGACCAGGACGCGGGAGCAGACGGAGGCGACGACGGCCAGGTCGTGGGTGATGAACAGCACGGCCGGCGCGAGCTCGGCGATCAGCTCCAGCATCTGCTTCTGCACGGTGACGTCGAGCGCGGTGGTGGGCTCGTCGCAGATGAGCAGGGAGGGCTCGTTGGCCAGGGCGATGGCGAGCATGACGCGCTGGCGCTGCCCGCCCGACAGCTGGTGGGGGTAGGCGCGGGGCGCCTCGACGCCGACGCGGCGCAGCAGGTCGAGCGTGCGGGCCCGGGCGTCGGCGCGCGGTGTGCCGTGCAGGGTCATGACCTCGGCCACCTGGGCGCCGACGCGCATGGTGGGGTTGAGCGCGGTCATCGGCTCCTGGAAGACCATCGACACCACGCGGCCGCGCAGGTCCTTGACCTGCTTGTCGGGGACGCCGACCAGCGGCTGATCCTTGAGGAGGGCAGAGCCGGCGGCGGTGACGCCCTCGGGCAGCAGGCCCATGAGCGACAGCGCGGTCAGCGACTTGCCCGAGCCCGACTCGCCGATGAGGCCGACCCGCTCGCCGTGGGCGATGTCGAACGACACCTGCCGCACCAGCTCCAGGTCGCCGGCCCGGACGGTCAGGCCCTCAACGCTCAGCACGGATCCTCCTGAGCTTGGGGTCGAGGTGGTCGCGCAGCCCGTCGCCGAGGAGGTTGAAGCCGAGAACGGCCAGCGCGATCGCCAGGCCCGGCCACAGGGCCAGGCGCGGCGTGGAGAAGAGCAGCTCCTGCGCCTCCTGCAGCATGCGGCCCCACGAGGGGGTCGGCGGCCTGGTGCCGAAGCCGAGGAAGGACAGCGCCGCCTCGGCCAGGATCGCGATGGCGAAGGAGACCGACGCCTGCACGATGAGCATGGAGCCGATGTTCGGCAGGACGTGCCGGGCGGCGATCGCGCTGCGCCGCCGCCCGGCGGCGCGGGCGGCGAGGATGTAGTCGGTAACCATCACCTGCATGGTGGCGGCGCGGGCGATGCGGGCGAAGGCGGGCACGGTGGCGATGCCGATGGCGATCATGGCGGTGAGTGTCCCTGCCCCGTAGACGGCGCCGAGCATGACGGCCAGCAGCAGCGCGGGGAAGGCGAAGACGAGGTCGTTGACCCGCATGATCAGCTCCGACAGCCACCCGTGCGGCGTCATCCCGGCGAGCATGCCGAGCGGTGTGCCGACGAGCGCGGCGATGCCGACCGCGACGATCCCGACGTACAGCGTGGTGCGCGCGCCGACCATGAGCTGGCTGAGGGTGTCGCGGCCGAACTTGTCGGTGCCGAGCAGGTAGTCGCCGCCGGGCGGGGCCAGCCGGTGGGCGGCGTCGACCAGCGTCGGATCGTGCGGCGTCCACACGAACGACACCAGCGCGGCCAGGACCGTGAGCCCGACCAGGACGGCGCCGACGATCAGGTTTCCTCTCATCGCAACCTCGGATCGAGTACGGCGTAGGCGAGGTCGACCACGAAGTTCACCAGCAGGACGGCCACGACGAGCACCATGACCACCCCCTGGACGAGCAGCAGGTCGCGCTGGGCGACGCCGTTCAGCAGCAGGTCGCCGAGGCCGGGGATGACGAAGACCCGCTCGACCACGACCGCCCCGATGAGCAGCGTGGCCAGTTGCAGCCCGAGCACCGTGACCACGGGGATGGCCGCGTTGCGCAGCCCGTGGCGCCACAGCGCGCCCATGCGCCCCCTGCCCTTGGCGCGGGCGGTGCGCAGGTAGTCCTCGCGCATGATGTCGAGGACGGCGCTACGCACGTAGCGGGTCAGCACCGCCCCCTGCACCAGCCCGAGTGACAGCCACGGCAGCAGCAGCGACTGCAACCACAGCGACGGGTCCTCGGCGAAGGGCACGTAGCCGCCCGAGGGCAGCGCCTGCGCCTGCACCGCGAAGACGAACACCAGCAGGATGCCCGCGAGGAAGGCGGGGATCGCGATGCCGACCTGGCTGAAGGCGCTGATGGCGGCGCCGAGGGGGTTGCGGTGGTGGACGGCGGCGAAGGTGCCCGCCGGGACCGCGACGACCAGCGCGATCGCCATCCCGCCGAGCACGAGCGTGAGCGTGACGCCGAAGCGCTCGGCGATCTGCGGCCCGATCGGCGCGCTGGTGACGTAGGAGGTGCCGAAGTCGCCGCCGGCCAGCCCGCCGGCCCAGTCGAAGAACTGGGCGAGCGCGGGCCGGTCGGTGCCGAACTGCCTGCGCAGCGCCTCGACCGCCTCGGGCGTGGCGTTGACGCCGAGCGCGACCTCGGCGGGGTCGCCGGGCAGCAGCGCCATGAAGGCGAAGACGACCACACCGGCGGCCGCGGTGCTCGCCAGGAGCACCGCGACCCGCTTGGCCAGGTACCAGATCACTGCTTGGTGAGGGCGGTGAAGTCGAAGGACTCGGCGATGGCATTCTTCGGCAGGCCGGTGGCGACGCTCTTCTTGGCCACGATGAGGTTCGGGAAGAGGAAGAGCCAGTCGGCCGCGGCGTCGTCGGACAGGAGCTTGGCCGCCGCCTTCAGGTCGTCCACCTGCTGCTGCTCCGACCCCTCGTCGGCGGAGGCGAGGAGCTTGCCGTACTCCGGGTTGTCGTAGTGGAAGTAGTACGACTTGTCGGCGAAAATCCCCATGTCGCGGGGTTCGACGTGGTTGATGATGGACATGTCGTAGTCGCCCTGCTTGAAGACCACGTCGAGCCAGCGGGCGGGGAACTCCAGCGGGTCGATCTCGGCGTTGATGCCGACCTGAGCGAGCTGCGACTTGACCACCTGCGCGGCGGCCACCGCGTAGGGCAGGTTGGGGATGCGCAGCTTGACGTTGTAGGTCTTGCCGCCGAGCAGCGCCTTGGCCTTGGCCACGTCGTAGGGGTAGTCGGCGGTCCTGTCCTCGTACCACGGGTCGGTGGGCGGCACCATGCTGCCGATGAGCTGGCCGCGGCCCGCCCACGCGGTGTCGAGCAGGGCCTTGTGGTCGATGGCGTGGCGGACGGCCTGCCGTACCTTCTTGTCGTTGAAGGGCGGGCGGGCGTTGTTCATCGACAGCACGACCTCGCCGTTGGTGGTGCCCTCGATGACCTGGAAGCGGCTGGTGTCGGCGAACTGGGCCAGCGACTCGGGCGCCTGCACCGCCGAGATGACGTCGATGCCGCTGGTGAGCAGCGCGTTGTTCATCGCCGTGGCGTCCTTGAAGTACTTCAGGGTGATCTGCGAGACCTGCGGCTGCGGTCCCCAGTACTTCGGGTTGGCGGTGAGCTGGATGGAGTCGCCGCGCTTCCACGAGCCGAGTTGGTAGGGGCCGGTGCCGACGGGCTTGTTGGCCAGGTCGGCGACGCCGGTGCGGCTGAACATCGCGCCGAGCCTGGTGGCCATCGAGTACAGCCAGCCGTTGCTCGGCCGCTTGAGCGTCACGACGGCGGTGGTGTCGTCCTTCTTCTCCACCTTGTCCACGACGTCCATCTGGGTCTTGATCTTCAGTTTCCAGTCGGACGTGACCCTGTCGATGGAGAAGACCACGTCGTCGGCGGTGAACGGCGCGCCGTTGGTGAAGGTGACGCCCTTGCGCAGGGTGAAGGTGTAGGTCTTGCGGTCGGCGGAGACGTCCCACTTCTCCGCCAGCAACGGCTGGATCTTGCCGTCCTGGTCCAGCTTCACCAGGCCCTCGTAGACGTTGACCAGCAGCGCCTGGGGAATGGCCGCGCCCTCGGTGGTGGTGAAGTCGAGGTTGGCCGGTTCGGCGACGAAGCCGACGGCGAGGTTGGAGGGCTGGGAGCCCGCCGTGCCGCCGGTGCGGTCGCCGGCGCTGTCGCCGCCACCGCCGCAGGCCGCACTCAGAAGGAGGCCGCCGAGGGCGACCCACATGCCAATCCGCCTCATTCCTCAAGCCTCCTGGCTAGTGCACTGGTCTGACCAGTAGGCTACGCACACTGCCAGCCGAGGACTTTTCGGTCAAGAGGGGGCTCGATGGACGGACCTCGGTTCCAGCCGGTGCGAACCGTGCGGGCCTACGAGCGCATCGTCGAGCAGGTCGAGCAGGCCGTCGAGAGCGGCGAGCTACGGCCGGGCGAGCGGTTGCCGAGCGAGCGGGACCTGATGGTGCAGTTCTCGGTGAGCCGGTCGACCGTGCGCGAGGCGCTGCGGGTGCTGCAGGCGCGCGGCCTGGTCAGCTCGCGGCCGGGCGACCCGAACGGCGCGCAGGTGTTGCCGTTCAGCCCCGCGGCGCTGCACAAGTCGATGACCACCCTGGCCAGGGTGGAGGAGCTGTCACTGGCCGAGCTGGTGCAGTTCAGGATGGTGCTGGAGGGCGCGGCCTACCTGCTGGCCGCCCGGCTGCACACCCCCGAGCAGCTGGCGGAGATGGACGACGCGATCGCGCGCATGCGGGCCGCCGACGGCTACGAGTCGTTCGGCGCGGCCGACGTCGACTTCCACGACGCGGTGGCGCGGGCAAGCGGCAACAAGCTCATCCAGATCTGCAGCGACGTGGTCCGCTCGATCGTGCTCAACCTCATCGCCGACAAGATCAGGGCTCCCGAGCAGCGGCGGCGCAGCATCGCCCACCACGAGGAGGCGCTGTCGGCCGTCCGCGCGGGCGACGGCCCGCTGGCCGCGCGCCTGGCCCGTCAGGCGCTGAGCGACTTCTACTCCCCCTACCTGCCGGAGGGGGCGCTCGACGAGCTGCTGGAGTAGACGGGCAGCCTGACCTGGAAGAGCGCGCCGCCGCCGGGCGGCGAGGCGGCGCTGATCGTGCCGCCGTGCGCGTCGGTCAGCGCGGCGGCGATGGACAGGCCGAGTCCGGTGCCGCCCGAGTCGAGCCCTCTGGCGGGGTCGGCGCGGTAGAAGCGCTCGAAGACCCTGTCGAGGGCGTCGCCCGGCAGGCCCGGTCCCTCGTCGGCGACCTCCACCACGGCCTGCCCTCCCACCACCCCGACCCGCACGCTGAACGGCGTGCCCTCGGGTGTGTGCCTGAGCGCGTTGCCCACCAGGTTGCCGACGACCTGGGCGAGCCTCGCCTCGTCGCCCAGCACGCTCACCTCGCCCTCCGCGTCGTCCAGGCGCTCGAAGCGGATGTTCCTGCCGGGTGCGAGGGTCCTGGCGTCGATCACCACGCCCGCAGCCAGGCTGAGCAGGTCGACGGGCCGGCGGTCGAGCGGGCGGCGCTGGTCGAGGCGGGCCAGCAGCAGCAGGTCGTCGACCAGCAGGCTCATGTGGCCCGCCCGGTTCTCGATCCTGTCCATCAGCCAGGTGGCCCGGTCCAGGTCGGGCCCGCCCTGGCGGAACAGCTCGGCGAACCCCCTGATCGAGGTCAGCGGGGTGCGCAGCTCGTGCGAGGCGTCGGCGACGAACCTGCGCATCAGCTCCGCCGACCGGCTCGCGGCCTCGGCCGCCGCCTCCCTGTCCCTGACGGCCCGCTCGATCTGCGCGAGCATCCCGTTGAGCGCGTGGCCCAGCCTGCCCACCTCGGTACGGCGAGGCCGCTGCGGCACGCGCCTGGACAGGTCGCCCTCGGCGATCGCGGCCGCCGTGCGTTCGATCTCGCCCAGGGGGCGCATGCTGCGCCGTACGAGCCAGTAGCAGGCCAGGCCCAGCACGACCAGCACGCCGCCGCCGACGCCCGCCACGATCACCACCAGGCGGGAGACGGTGCGGTCGATGTCGCCGAGGCTGATGGCGATCACCCGGGTGGTCTCCCTGGGACCCGGCACCGCGACGGCCCGCCACTCGGGTCCGTCGCGATCGGCCGAACCCAGGTTGAAGGGCCGTCCCGCTCTTTCGATCACATCCACGCGGGTGATCCGCGGGATGGCGGGCCGGTCGACGTCGACGGACTCGGCGAAGATCCTGACCATCGCGCCCTGCTGGTCGAGCAGCACCATGTGGAACAGCCCCGGCAGGCGCAGCGGCCGCCCCTCCATCGGCCGCGGGGGCACGTCGGGGGACGGGAGGGGCCGGGCGGCGGCCGCCAGCTGCTGGTCCACCCGCTCGACGAGATAGCCGCGCAGCAGCCGTACGGCGAAGCCCCCCGTCAGCGTGATCGCCAGCGTGACCAGGAGCAGGGTCGCGGAGACCAGCCGCAACCAGAGCGGGAGCGCCTTCATCGGCGGGCTTTCACTGCCGTGGCGCGCGCAGGACGTAGCCGACCCCGCGCAGGGTGTGCAGCAGCCGGGGGTCGCCCCTGTCGAGCTTGCGCCGCAGGTAGGAGACGTAGGATTCGACGACTCCGGTGTCGCCGTCGTAGTCGTGCGACCAGACGTTGTCGAGGATCTGCGTCTTCGACACCACCCTGCCCGCGTTGACCATGAAGTAGTGCAGCAGCTTGAACTCCGTAGGCGACAGCGACACCGGCACCCCCGCCTTGCGCACCTGGTGGGCCACCTCGTCCAGCTCCAGGTCGCCGACCTCCATTCTGGACGGCGCCGCCTCCCCTCCCCTGGTACGGCGCAGCACCGCCCTGATCCTGGCCAGCACCTCGTCCAGGCTGAACGGCTTGGTGACGTAGTCGTCGCCGACCCGCAGCCCCGCCACCTTGTCGTCATGGGCGTCGCGGGCGGTCAGGAACAGTACGGGCACCCGCCTGCCGCCCGCCCGCAGCCGGTCGGCGATCGCGAAGCCGTCCAGGTCGGGCAGCATGACGTCGAGGATCACCAGGTCGGGCCGTTCCTCCTCGGCCAGGCGCAGCGCCTGCCCGCCGTCGGCGGCGGCCCGCACCTCGAACCCGGCCAGACGCAGGCTCGCCGACAGCAGCTCCCTGATGTTGGGCTCGTCGTCGACGACGAGCAGCCGCGCCTCCTGAGCCCTATCCCCTGGCACCGAATCCGCCTCCCTGGCTGATGGAAGTGGCCGCCATCTCGCCGTTGCCGCCCTTCTCGCCCTGGACGACCACGGTGGAGCCGCTCTTCAGGTCGGACAGCGCACCCCGCTCGGTGACCTGGACCGTAGTCTCGCCCGTCGTCGTCACGACGACGGTGGAGCCGTCCATGGTCTTCACCCTGATCCGGTCCTTCTCGACCTTCTCGACGGTGCCGACGGTCGCGTCGCCCTGGCCGGGACCGCGGATCGCGCCCCCCGGCCGCTGGCCCTGCGGTCCCGGCCCGGCGCTCGGCCCCCCGCTCGGCTGCGCCCCACCGTATCCCATGCGGGTGCCGAACTCCCCGGCGGCCGTGGCGCCGCCGAGCGCCTTCTGCGCCTGGATGCCGATCAGCACCCCCGCCACCAGCACCAGCGCCGCGACCAGGCCCAGCGTGAGCTTGGGCGTCCCGCGGCGCGGCCGGAACTCCTCCTCGAACGACGACACGACCTTCTCCTCACTCATGGCGCAGCGCCTGGATGGGACGCAGCTTGGCGGCCCTGTTGGCCGGATAGCTGCCGAAGAACAGCCCGATCCCGATCGAGACGCCCAGGGCGAGCGCGACCGAGGAGGGCACCAGCACGGGTTCGATGCCCGCGATCGTGAAACGGGTGCCGAGGAAGGCGATCAGCACTCCTGACAGCCCGCCGACCAGGCTCAGCAGCGTGGCCTCCATCAGGAATTGGCCCAGGATGGCGCTCCTCGGCGCGCCGATGGCCTTGCGGATGCCGATCTCGCGGGTCCGCTCGGTGACTGTGACCAGCATGATGTTGGTGATGCCGATGCCGCCGACCAGCAGCGAGATCGCCGCCACCGCGCCGAGCAGGACGGTGAAGGTGCCCGTCGCGGCGCTGACGGTCTCCTGCAGCGCGGCCTGGTTCAGGATGCGGTAGTCGGGGTCGGCGCCGACGCCGTGACGCTGGTTGAGCAGGGCCGTCACCTCCGCCTGCGCGGACTCGGTGGCGGTCGCGCCCGCGGCCTGCACCACGATCGAGCCGAGCGAGCCGAACCCCGTCAGGCTCTGCTGGACGGCCGGCAGCGGCGCGATCGCGAGGTCGTCAGCGTCCTGCATGCCGCTGGAGCCCGACTCCTTGAGCACGCCCACCACGGTGAACGGCACGCCGGAGACGCTCAGCTGCCTGCCGATCGGGTTCACCTGGCCGAACAGTTCCTCGGCGACCGTCCGGCCGATCACCATCACCTTCCTGGCGGCGCGGACGTCGTCGTTGACGAAGTACGTGCCTGAGGCGACCTGCTTGTTCATCGCCTCGAAGTAGCTGGGATAGGTGCCGACCAGTTGCCCGACCGCGTGGCTCGCGCCCTCGTGGACGGCGGTGGCCGCGTTGGCGTTCACCACGGGCGAGACGCTCTTCACCGAGGGCAGTTCGGTGAGCGCCTTGGCGTCCTGCAGGGTGAGCGGCCTGGCCTGCGTCCTCGGCCCCGACCCCTGACCGCCGCCCGGCCCCGCCCCCGAGAACGACGGGGAGATCGTGAGGGTGTTGGAGCCGAGGCGCTGGATGTTGCGCTGGATGCTCTGTGACGAGCCCTCGCCGACGGCGACCAGGAGGATCACCGCGGCGACGCCGATGAGGATGCCGAGCGTGGTCAGCGCGCTGCGCAACTTGTTGGCCGCGAGGCCGCGCACCGCGAAGCGGAGGATCTCCAGCTGGTTCACCTGGCCCGCACCTCGCTCGCGGGCTGCTGGTCGTGCTCTCCGCCCGCTCCCCCCGGCGGTCCCGATCCGCTTTCCGGGAGCGGGGCGGAGGCGGCCGGCCGCGGCGGCGGCCCTTCGACCGGCGCCTGGCGGCGGTCCTCGACGATGTCGCCGTCGACGAGCCTGATGATCCTCTTGGCGTGCGCGGCCACGTCGTCCTCGTGGGTGATGATGACGATGGTCCTGCCCGACTCGCTGAGCCGGTCCATGATGCCCAGCACGTCGCGCGTGGACATGGTGTCGAGGTTGCCCGTCGGCTCGTCGGCCAGCAGCAGGGCGGGCGCGGTGACCAGCGCCCTGGCGACCGCCACGCGCTGCTGCTGGCCGCCCGACAGCTGGTTCGGGTCGTGGTGGACGCGGTCGGCCAGGCCCACCTTGTCGAGGGCGTCGAGCGCGCGGGCGCGGCGCTCGGCGGTGGCGACGCCGCCGTAGGTGAGCGGCAGCTCGACGTTGGCCAGCGCGCTCATGCGCGGGATGAGGTTGAACGACTGGAACACGAACCCGATCTTGCGGTTGCGCAGGACGGCGAGCTGGTGCTCGTCCAGGGAGCCGACGTTGGCGCCGTCGATGAGGTAGCGGCCCTCGCTCGGCACGTCGAGGCAGCCGAGGATGTTCATGAGCGTGGACTTGCCCGAGCCCGAGGCGCCCATGATGGCCACGTAGTCGCCGTGCTCGACGTCGAGGCTGACCCCGCGCAGCGCGCGGACCTGTGCGTCGCCCTCGCCGTACGTCTTGACCAGGTTCTCCACTCTGATGACCGGCGCGCTCACCTGCCACCCCCAGGACCGCCGCCGGGGCCGCCGATCATGCCGCCGCCGGGGAACCTGCCCAGCTGCTGGGTGCCGCCGGTGCCGGTGGCGGCAGGCGGGACGAGCCTGTCGCCCTCCGCCACGCCCGACTTGATCTCGGTCGTGGCCGTGCCCTTCACCCCGATCTCGACCGGGGTGCGCACCTGCCGGCCGTCCTTCACGAGGGTGACCGTGCTCTGCCCGCCCGCCGTGGTCACGGTGATGGAGGGGACGGTCACCACGTCCTCCGCGCGGTCAGTGACGACCTGGACGGTGGCGGTCTGGCCGAGGCGCACCTCGTCGGGCACCTTGGTGAAGGAGATCGTCACCGGATACTGCACGACGTTCTCACTGGTGGCGGCGACCGGCTCGATCTGGGTGATCTTTCCTGTCGCGGTGACGCCCGACAGGGCGTCGAAGGTGATCGCCGCCGGTTGGCCGACCTTCAGCCTGGTGACGTCCGCCTCGGTGAAGGAGCCGACGAGCTTCAGCTTCTTGGCGTCGGCCACCTCGATGAAGCCCGAGGACGCCTCCTCGCCCTGACCCGTCCCTGCCGCGGCGGAGGAGCCGCCGACGGTGCCGTTCACCGCGATGACGGTGCCCGCGAAGGGCGCCCTCAGCACGGTGCCCGCGACCTCGCGCCTGGCGGCCCTGTAGGCGTTGCGCGCCTTGACGTAGGAGGCGTAGAGCGCGGCGGTGGAAGTGCCGTCGGCGGCGGCGGCCTCGTAGGCGGCGCGCGCCGAGTCCAGGCTCTCCTGGGCGGCGTCGTCGTCCAGCCTGGCCAGGATGTCGCCCTTGGACACCGCGTCCCCGGCCTTGACGTAGATCTTCTCCACGGTGCCGGCGGAGGCGAAGGTGAGCGAGCGGGACCGCGCGCTCTCCACGGCGCCGGAGGCCGAGACGGAGGCCTCCACCGTGCCTCTCGCCGCGGTGACAGTACGCACGACGGCGTCGGCCGAGGACCCGCCCGCTCCCAGCGCGGAGTAGGCAAGCCCGGCCCCGCCCAGCAACGCGACCGCGAGGATCCCGTTCGTTATCAGGCTCCTGCGCCTGGTCGACAGCTTCACAGGCGGTGACCCTGGCACACCAGCCTTGGCTCCACCCTCACGAAGCCTGGGCGTTTGCTGAACGCCGCCGCGCGGCCTCAGGTCGCACAGGCAACCTCCAGCTTCCCGACAGCCTCCTCCGAATCGGGACCGCCAGGATGGGCGCCCATGAGACCGAGTCATATTCGCCGGGGCGCCCTCGCCGTGGCCGCGACGGCACTGGTGGGCGCGGGGGTGCTGGTGGTCGCCCTGGGCGACGACCCCACACCCCTGTCCACGGTACGGCTGGCGGCCGCCCAGCGCGGCACGGTCACGGCGTCGGTCTCCGCGGCGGGGAACACGAGGGACGGATCGCGCCGCGACCTGGCCTTCGGCGCCTCGGGGAAGGTCCAGGGGCTGAAGGTGAAGGTCGGCGACAGGGTGCGCAAGGGCCGGCTGCTGGCGTGGGTCGACGCGACGGCGGCCAGGGAGGCGTACACGGCGGCGAAGGCGGACGTGGCCGCCGCGCAGGACGCCCTCGACTCGGCCGGGTCGTGCTCCGCGCAGACGGGCGGTGCGGGCGCCGGGATCACGCTCACCGCCTTCACCCCCGCGACTGCGCTGCTCACCCCCTCTCCCGATCCCGGCTCGCCCGATCCCGGCTCACCCGACCCCGGCGAGCCCGAGGAGCCGGTGCCGACGGTGACGGTCACGGTGACCGCGCCCGCCCCCACCGTGACGGTGACGGTGACCGCGACCCCGCCGAGCCAGACCTCAGACCCTCGGCCGAACGGCAGGCCGAGCACGGCCCCCAGGGCCAGCTCAGGCCCCGGCGGCCAGGACAAGGCCGACTGCGGGATGAGCGAGGAGCAGGCCGAGTCCGCCCTCGCCAAGGCCCAGGCCGCCGAAGAGCGGGCCGCCGACGCCGTCAGGAGCACGAGGATCGTCGCTCCGGCCTCGGGCACGGTGCTGTCCGTCGCGGGAGCGCGGGGCGACAGCACCGGCACCGGCACCTTCATCAGCCTCGGCGACCTGGACGAGCTGCAGGTCCAGGCCATGTTCACCGAGTCCGACGTCAACAGCCTCGCCCTCGGCCAGAAGGCCCGCGTCACGCTGGCCACGCGCCAGGGTGAACGGCACAGCGGCACCGTCACCCACATCGCCCCGACCGCCACGGCCTCCGGCCGGCTCGTCCGCTACGCCGTGACCGTCACCTTCGACGACCCGCCCGCCGACCTCCTTGTGGGCCAGACCGCGACCGTCACGGTCACGACGGGCGAGGCCGACGACGCGCTCTATGTTCCCGCCCAGGCCGTCAGGACCAGGGCGGACGGCAGCGCGACGGTCACGGTGAAGACCGCCTCGGGGCAGAAGGAGCAGCCGGTCACGACCGGCGTGCGCGGTGACCAGTACGTGCAGATCGAGGCGGGCCTGAGTGACGACGACCAGGTGGTGCTGGGCTCGAGCGGCACGGGCGAGTTCCCTGACGGGAGCTGGCCCGAAAGCTGACAGCGGCGTTCAGCCGGCTGCCAGGCTTTCCCAGGGTAACCGCGTTGTCATCTGGGGCGGGCATGCTGGCGACGTGAGAATCGACGTGCGGGGCCGGATGGACCGGCTCGCCCTCATGGCGCCCTCGATCGCCCAGTGCGCCCTGGCCGCGGCGCTCGCCTGGCTGGTGGCCAAGGACGTGCTCGGCCACCCCCGCCCGTTCTTCGCGCCGATCGCCGTGGTGATCTGCATCGGCGTCGGGCTCGGCGCGCGGCTGCGCAGGGTGGCCGAGCTGGTGGTCGGGGTCGGCCTCGGCGTCGGCGTGGGCGACCTGCTGGTGTCCCAGATCGGCTCGGGCCCGTGGCAGATCGCGCTCGTCGTCGCGCTGGCCATGGTTGTGGCCGTGCTGCTGGACAGCGGGTCGCTGATCGTGACGCAGGCGGCCTCCTCCGCCGTGCTCGTCGCCACCCTGCTGCCGCCCTCGGGCACCGGCGGCCTGGACCGGATGGTCGACGCCCTGCTCGGCGGGGTGCTCGGCATCGCGGCCGTGGCGTTGATGCCCGCGAGCACCACCGGCATCGCCCACCGGCACGCCGCCGCGGCACTGGAGGCGCTGGCCGCGGCGCTCCACGACACGGCCGAGGCCGTCGAGAAGTCGGACCCGGAGCTGGCCGCCGCGGCGCTGGAGGAGGCGCGCGGCACCCAGAAGACGATCGAGCAGTTCGCCGAGGCCCTGCAGACGAGCAGGGAGATCATCACGATCTCCCCGCTGCTGCGCGGGCGGCGGCGGGAGCTGCTGCTGAGGTACGAGACCGCGGCCACTCCCGTCGACCACGCCCTGCGCAACGCCCGCGTCCTGGCCCGCCGCGCGCTGGTCGCCCTCGACCAGGGCGCGCCCGTCCCATCATGGCTGCCGGGGGCACTACGCGACCTGTCGGCCGCCGTCGTGCTGCTGCGCGACGAGTTGCCCTCCCGTCACGAGCCCGAGAGGGCGCGCGCCGCGATCCTCGCGGTGGCTGCGGCGCAGGCGGGCGTCGGGGAGGGGTTCGCGGCGGGCGTGCTGGTCGCGCAGCTGCGGTCGATCACCGTCGATCTGCTCCAGGCGACCGGCGTCAGCCGCGAGGACGCCGTCGCCGCGCTGCCCCCGCTCGCCGACTGAGCGCGAGGACCGGGGGCGGGCGACCTGGCCCCTCGATTCTTCTACGATCGCGGGTAGCATGAGCCGCATGGTGCGCGCCCTCGGTGATCTCGAAGCCACGATCATGGACAGGATGTGGTCCTACCACCGCCCCGCCTCGGTGCGTGACGTGCTCGAAGACCTGCGCCGCGAGCGGGAGATCGCCTACACCACCGTCATGACGGTCATGGACAAGCTGCACAAGAAGGGTCTGCTGCGCCGCCAGCCGGTCGGCAAGGCCTACGTGTACGAGACGGTCACCAGCAAGGAGGCCTACACCGCCGGCCTGATGCGCGAGACCCTGGCCAGCAGCGGCAACCAGGCCGCCACGCTCGTCCACTTCCTGGAGCGGCTGACCCCCGAGGAGTCCGCCGCGCTGGAGTCGGCGCTGCAGGTGTACCCGCCCAAGGGCCGCCAGGCATGACGGACGCCGTCGTCCTGACCTGCTACGCGGTCGCCGTCTCCGTGCTGCTGCCCGGTCCGCTGAGCAGGTCGGGGTGGTCCGACCGGGCGCCGCGGCTGGCGATCGCCATGTGGCTGGCGGCCTGCGCGTCGGTCGCCGGTTCCGCGCTGCTGGCGCTGGTGGCGGCCACGGTTCCGGCCGACGCGATCGGGCATGGCCTGGCCGAGCTGTTCGAGCTCTGCACGACGATGCTGGCCGAGGGCCCTGGCACGGCCGGGTGGGCGGCGCTGGTCGCGCTGACCGTGGGCGCGCTGGTCGTGGGCAGGGTGTCGGCCTGTCTGGCGGTGGTGCTGGCCCGCGCAGGCAGGCAGCGCCGCCGCCATGCCGAGGGGCTGGCCGTGCTTGGCCGTCCCGACCCCGAGCTCGGCGCGGTCGTCGTCGAGCACGCCGAGCCGCTCGTCTACTGCCTGCCCGGCCGGACGGCCACGACCGTGATCACCACCGCCGCGCTCCGATCGCTGAACGCCGAGCAGCTCGCGGCCGTGCTCGCCCACGAGCGGGCCCACCTGCGCGGCAGGCATCATCTCGTGCTGGCCGCGGGCGAGGCGTTCGCGCGGGCGTTCCCGTTCGTGCCGCTGTTCGCCGCGGCGAGGTCGGAGGTGGCCCGCCTGGTCGAGCTGCGTGCCGACGACGTGGCCGCCAGCCGCCACCCCAGGGTGCAGATCGCGGCGGCGCTGGTCGGCCTGGCCACGGGGCGGGTGCCGGCGTTCGTGATGGGCGCGGGCGGGCAGAGCGCGCTGGCCAGGGTGCGCCGGATGCTGCGCCCGGCCGCGCCGCTGGCGCGCCGCGAGCGGGTGGCGTGGCTGGCCGCCGTCGCCCTGCTGCCGGGCGGCCCGGCTGCCGTGGCCGCAGTGCCCGGTTTGGCGGCTTTTGTCGCCCATCACTGTCATTCGCTCACCCTGCCATGAACTACGATTCCTCGTCGTAGCTCCGCATCGACGAAGGATCCCCATGCATGACGTGTTCGCCAGGCTCGACGCCTTCGGCGAGCGTTACCGGCTCGAACACGGCCTGCCCCCCGGCGATGACTGGATCGACTGCTCGCGGCTGCTCGATCCCGGCTCCCCCGAGCTGACCCGCGTCCTCGACGCCGAACGGCACGCCAGCGGCCAGGTGAGCGACCACGCCACGGCGCTGACCGTGATCGCCGTCTACGCGGGCCGCGTCACCACCGCCGCGCTGCTGGCCTGGGCGCTGGAGGGCGTCCTGATCGACGTGCGGCCCTCGAATGTGGCCATCCGGCTTTCCGAGCATCACGGGTTCGAGGCGGTCGGGCTGCGCGAGCCGTACGCCGTCGAGGGTTCGGTGGAGACCCTGGTCTCCTGGGTGCTGGAGGAGCACCTGCTGCCGCTGGCGGGCGCCCTGCGCGTGCGCACGCGGGCCGGGTTGCGGCAGTTGCACGGCGGTGTCGCGCACGGCTGCGCGGCGGCGTTCGGTGCGGCGAGCCTGCGTGGAGGCGACGTGGACGTGCTGGAGGCGGCCTACCACCGCTTCATGGCCGCGGCGGGCGGCGGGCTCGACCGGCTCGGCACGCTCGTGCGGATCAGGGAGGGCGCCCGGGAAGGGCTGTTCTACCTGCGCAACACCTGCTGCCTCTACTACACCTCGGCCGAGAAGGTCCTGTGCGCCAGTTGCTGCCTGGACAGCGAAGCGGATCGCCTCGCGCGCTACCGGTCGGTGCTGGGGCAGGCGTAGATGTTCTGGTGGATTCTGGCGATCGCGGCGTCCGCGGGGGTCTTCGTGCCAGGCGAGGCGTCCAGCTTCGGGTGTTTCGTGATGGTGGACACCACCCCCTTCCAGCCGTGGGCGTGGACGGTCTCGGGAGCGCTGGCGTTTCTGCTTCCCTTCGCGCTGGCGGGCCTGGCGATCGCGGCCAGGCTGAAGCGGCGCCCCGCGATGGCGCGCGTGGGCGCGTGGGCGGCACCGGTCCGCTGTGGTTCACCCTCGCGTACGGCGCCGCCACCGCCCTCCTGATCAGGTGGAGCAGCACGCGACGCCATCGTGAGGCCACACCCCGCTTGCCATGATGTCATTCTGACGCCATAGTGATGCCGTGCCCGAGACGTTCGACACCCCAGAGCCGATCACCGCGACGATCTCCGCCGGCACGGGCCGGTTGCGGATCAACGCGAGCGACCGCGCCGACACCGTCGTCACGATCCGCCCGGCCGACGAGTCCGACGAGGCCGACGTGAAGGCCGCCCGCCAGACCACGGTGGAGCACACACGCGGCCGGCTACTGGTGAAGGCGCCGCGGAACAGGGCCCTGTCGTTGTTCAGCCACGCCGGGTCGGTCGAGGTGACGATCGACCTGCCGGCGGGCTCGCGCGTCGAGGCCACGACGGCGGGCGAGATCCGCGGCAGGGGCCGGCTCGGCGACTGCTCCCTCGAGACCGCCTCGGGCGGCATCACCCTCGACGAGACGGGCAAGCTGCGGCTGAGCACGGCCGACGGCGACATCAGGGTGGCCGGCTCGAGCGGCCACACCGACGTCACCACCGCCAACGGCGGCATCGACCTGCGGCGGGTCGACGGCACCGCGGTGATCAAGACCTCCAGCGGCGACATCGGCCTCGGCGAGGTGACCGGCGACCTGCGGCTCAACACCGCCTACGGCGCCATCACCGTCGAGCGCGCGCTGGCGGGCGTCCACGCCAGGACGGCCTACGGCGACATCCGCGTCGAGCAGGCCGTGCGCGGCTCGCTCGACCTGGAGACCGGTCACGGCCAGGTGGAGGTCGGCATCGGGCAGGGCACGGCGGCCTGGCTCGACGTGCGCACGCCGTACGGGACGGTGCACAACCTCATGGCGGCCGCGACCGGGCCCGCAGAGTCCGACGAGACCGTCGAGGTGCACGCCAGGACGTACTACGGCGACATCGTGATCCGCCGCGCCTGAGAAATCAGCGGACGGCCGACGGCGAGGTGGCGTCGGCGACCAGCAGGCGGGGCGCGCCCGTGCCGTCGGCGGGCACCGCCCACACGTCCCGTCCCTTGGCGTACATCACGCTCGTGCCGTCCAGCCACGCCGCCTGGTCGTCGACGTTCGCGCTCTCGGCGAGCGGGGTCTCGGCCATCGTGGCCAGGTCGAGCGCGTGCAGCCGCCATGCTCCCCCCGGCATCCGCTTCTTGAACACCAGCCGCCTGCCGTCCGGCGACAGCGAGGGACATTCGGCGTTCTCGCGCAGCACGCGCGCCTGCCACTTGCCGTAGTCGCCCTGCACCAGGTAGGTCTTGCCGCGGGTGGAGACGGTGGCGTAGAAGCGGTTGTCGTCGGGAGCGAAACTGACACCCCAGTAGTTGACGTCGGCGGAGTGGTAGCGGCGCCCGTCCTTGATCAGCGGGATCTGCTCCATGTTGGTGATCGCGTAACCGGTGCGGTTGTCGAGGATGCCGGTCCAGGTGGAAAAGCCGCTCTTGTTGTAGGAGTCGCCGGTGACGAAAACCGTCCAGGAGATCATCCGCCCGCTCGCCGACACCCTGGCGCGGCTCGGGATGCCGGCGATGTGCAGCCGCCTGGTCTCCTTCATCGTCCGGTCCACGATGACGGCGTAGGTCTTGGCGACGTCGGTGACCAGGCAGACGCCCGTCCCCGCGGCGGTGGCGAAGCGTTCGCATCGGGTACGGCTGCCGCGCACCAGGCCGGTGCCGGCGTCCCTGACCACGATCTGGCCCGGTTTCGCCAGGTCGAAGGCGGCCGCGCCCGCGCCCTCGTCCACCCTGGCGGCGCGCACGGTGTAGAAGAGCGCGCCGCCGCCGAGCACCAGCATCGTCAGGACCAGGATGAGTGTCCTTCTCATCGGACCACCTTCCAGAACGCCAGGCAGGCCAGGATTCCCGCGCCCATCACGACCAGCCCCGGCACCGGTCCTGCGAACGTCCATGCCGCGCCGTACATGATCGAGGAGAGCATGCGGGCGACGGCCTGGCCGGTCTGCAGCACCGCCAGCCCGCTGGCGCGCAGGTGGCCGGGCAGCAGCGGGCCCGCCGCGGCCATCAGCACGCCGTCGGTGGCGGCGTAGAAGAGCCCGAACACCCCCAGGACCAGCCAGTACGGCGCGCCGCCTGCGAGCAGCGCGTAGACGCCGACGAGCGCGAGGTGGCCGAGCAGGAAGACCGGCACCCTGCCCCACCTGTCGGCCAGCCTGCCCATGGGCACGGCCAGCAGCAGGTAGACGGCGGCGGTGCCGAGCGGCAGCAGCGGGAAGTGCTCGGGCGCGATGCCCGTCCCCTTCTGCAACAGCAGGTAGACGAAGGGGTCGCTGACGGTCACCAGGCCGAGCGCGGCGGCCATCACGCAGATCCGGCGGAAAGGCCGCTGCCGCAGCATCTCAAGGGCGGGCCGCAGGTCGAAACCCTGCCGCGAGGGGGTGAGTGTCGTCAGGGGCTGCTCCCTGACGTAGAGGGCCAGCAGCACGACGCCGAGCACGGCGACCGCGAAGCTGACCACGAACACCGCGTCGTAGGCGCCGCTCGCGCCGAGCACCGCGAAGGCGGCCAGCGGTCCGAGGAACGCGCCGACCGTGTCCATCGCCCGGTGCACGCCGAAGGCCTGCCCCTGCGTCTCGGGTGTGGCGCTCAGCGAGATCAGCGCGTCGCGGGGCGCGGTCCGCAGGCCCTTGCCCGTCCTGTCGGCCGCCACCACCGCGCCGAGCAGGCCCACCGAGCTTCCCGCGGCCAACAGGCCGAGCTTGCACACCGCCGAAAGTCCGTAGCCGATGCCCGCGACGAGCTTGCGCCGCCGCCAGTGGTCGGCCGCGTGACCGGCGGCCAGCCGTACCAGCGCGGTCACCCCGAAGTAGAGGCCGTCCAGCAGGCCGTAGGCCAGCGGGCTGAGCCCCAGCACGAGTACCGCGTAGTACGGCAGCACCGCGGTCACCATCTCGGAGGAGATGTCGGTGACCAGGCTGACCACGCCCAGCGCCAGCACGTTGGCGGGCACGGCCGTGGTCAGCCTTCGATAGCGGAATCCGGAGATGTACACGCGGTCAGTGGCAGGTGTAGGTGGGGCTGGTGTCCTTGACCTGCCCGTCGACGCCGATCAGCTGCGTGGAGAAGGTGCTGTCGCCCAGCGTCAGCTTCACCACGCCGAACGTCCCCGACAGCCGCTTCTGGCTGTTGGGCTGCACGTTCTCGATGTTGTACGGCGGGGCGCCGCCCATCCCGCCGAGGATCTCGACCATGCCGTTCGGGTCGGCCTGCGCGTTCGGGTTCTGCGGTCCGAACCGCTCGTAGTGGTGGTCGTGGCCGTTGAGGACCAGGTCGGCCCGCTTGTCGTAGAGGATCTGCCACACCGGCTTGCTGACGGGGTCGTTGCCGTGCTCGCCCGAGCTGAACAGCGGGTGGTGCCAGTAGGCGGCCACGCACCGCTTGTTCGTCGCGGCCAGGTCGGCCTTCAGCCAGTTGATCTGCGCGCTCTGGTCGAAGAGGTTGGAGTCGAGCGCGACGAAGTGCCAGTTGCCGTGGTCGAAGCTGTAGTAGCTCTTGCCGTTGGGGAAGGCGATCGACCCGAAGTACGACTTGTAGCCGGCCTCGAACCCGGCGGGGTCGTAGCTCTCGTGGTTGCCGGGGGTCGGGCGGGTCTTGTTCTTGAACGCGCCCCACGTCTTGTCGTAGTAGGCGGTGAAGTCCTGCAGCCGGGCGTCGTCGTACTGGTTGTCGCCCATCGTGATGACGAACTCGGGGTTCATCGACTTCACCAGGTTGGCGGTCTTGGGGTGGACGCACGAGGAGGAGCTCGCCTTGCACTGTTCGGCGATGTCTCCGGCGGCGGCCACCACGAACGTCTGCCCGCCGGAGGAGGAGCCCACCGTGAGCTTGTCGAGGTTCGGGCCGCCGTTGGGGCCCGTGGCGGTGGCGCGAACGGTGTTGGCCCCGGCGTTGAGCGTGGCCGTGATCGCGAGGTCGGCCCAGGTGGCCCAGGCGCCGGTGCCGGGGAAGTCGCGGTTGACGGTCGTCCCGTTGACGGCGATGGCCAGCGGGCGGGCGGTGGTGGTGCCGTTGGCGTACCGGAAGGTCAGGGTGGCCGGACCGGCGGTGGCGGCCTGGACGGTCCATTCGACGTAGCCGCCCACCGTGTTGACGTAGTCGACGAAGCCGCTGCCGGTGTATCCGGCGTGGTTGCTCGCGACGGAGGCCTGGGAGAGCGTGGCGTCCTCGGCCTGGTGGTCGGGGCCGCCGGGGGTGCCGCCCTCGCCGTACACCTGCATCTCGTGCAGGGAGTAGCCGTAGGAGGTGCCTCTGGCGGTGCCGTACATGCGGACGAAGCGGGCGGTGCCCGTCACCGCGAGGTCGTCGGTGCCGCCGTCGCCGCTGGTGGTGGAGTGGACGGTGGTCCAGGTGACGCCGTCGGGGGAGGTCTGGATCTGGTACGACCTGGCGTAGGCGGCCTCCCAGGTCAGCACGACGCGGGAGACGGGGGCCGCCGTGCCGAGGTCGACCTGGATCCACTCGGGGTCGTGGCCCTCCACGGAGGCCCATCGGGTGGAGGTGAGGTCGCCGTCGAAGGCTTCGGCGGGGCCCAGGGAGGCGTCCTCGACGGAGGAGGCGGTCGCCGGTCGGCCCTGGGACAGGAGGGTTTCGGCTGCGGTGGCGGTGGCGGAGGAAGGGGCGACGAGCAGCCCGGTCAGGAGGAGGAGGGGTAACAGCAGCGCACGCGACATGGGGGCTCCAAGGCATGGTGCAACGACTCACGATGCGGCAGGGACAGAAGGAGAACTGAGCGCGTCACGTCGTCGTCGTCGACGCCGCGCCAAGCCGCTTAGCCGCATCTTGGCAACCTGTTCATGGGCCTGTCAAGAAAGTTAGGAAACATTCCTAACTTGACCTAGCGAAGCGTGATCACCAGGAGCGGGGAAGGAGTCGCGCTGCCGATCCGGCGCCCCGGGTCGCCGCGCCCGCAGGCGACCCGGGGCGGACGGCTATCCGCGCAGTCCGGCGAACAGGTCGTCCTCGTGGTCGGGCGCCGGCACCTTGCAGACCTTGCGGACGAACGCCTCGGTGTCGAAGGCCCGCTGCTGGGCCTCCTCCGGCATCTGGAGCAGGAAGATGCTGTCGCCCTGGCTGGCGTGCGCCCGCAGCGCCTTCACCTTGTTGTCCACGTACGGCGAGACGTCGACCACGGCGGTGATCAGCTCGTCGGGGGTGCCGAAGTCTTCGGGGAGCTCGAACTCCGTCATGTCCATCCCCGAGGCCCGCATCCAGTCGAACATCTCGCTGATCCGGGCCCGCGAGACGGCCGAGTAGTAGAGCTTGTCGGGGATGCCCGTCGACTCCACGGCGGCCACCGCGATCCTGTGCGCCTGGATGTGGTCGGGGTGACCGTATCCGCCGTTCTCGTCATAGGTGACCACGACCTGCGGCCGGTAGTGCTCCATCAACACGGCCAGCTTGGCGGCCGCCTCGTCGACCGGCACATTCCAGAAGGAGTCGGGATGGGCGTTGCCCTCCCAGCCGTCCATGCCCGAGTCGCGGTATCCCAGCAGTTCGACGTGCTCGATGCCGAGGTGGGCGACCGACTCCTTGAGCTCGGCCAGCCGGCGTTCGGCCACCTCGGCGTCGTTGTGGGCCGGGTCGCCAGGCTTGACCCCGCCAGGGCCGTCGCCCTGCTCGCCGTTGGTGCACGTGACCAGGACCGTCCTGATGCCCTCGGCGGCGTAACGGGCGAGGATCCCGCCGGTGCTGATCACTTCGTCGTCGGGGTGCGCGTGCACGGCCATCACTGTCAACTGTCGATCCATCCCTGCATTCAACCGCACGCCTGCGACAGTTCCGCCCGCTCCCGGAGGCGCGAATGGGAGTTCCCGCATTCCCCGGAAAAGTGTGGGGAGCCGCCCGTATCGTTTCATCTCACTGTGGAGTCGCACCGCCACAGAGGGTCATCGCGAGCCAGGGGAGGGCCGCATGGTGGGGGGCTCAGGACGTCACGGCCCGCCAGGGCCATATGCGGAATTGGCGCAGGACAGGAGGTTCCGCCTGCTAAAGAAACGGTTTCGCCGTCTGGCGATCGCCATCGTGGCCTCGTTCCTCGGCTGGTACTTCCTCTACATCTCACTGTCGGCGTTCGCCCGCGACTTCATGGCCTATCCGGCCATCGGCAACATCAACGTGGCCCTGCTCCTGGGCGTGCTCCAGTTCGTCTCCACCTTCGTGCTCGCCTGGCGCTACACCCGCTACGCCCGCAGGATGCTCGACCCCCTGTCGGCGCAGCTGCGCGACGAGGCCGAGCTCAGGCAGGCCGAGCAGGAACGGGCGCAACAGGCCCTCGCCGAACGCAGGCGCATCGAGAACTGGACGCCGTCGCCACGGCACGGAAGGCGCCGCCGATGAACGGGACCGTGCTGACGTTCGGGCTGTTCATCCTGTTCATCGCCATCACCCTGGTGGTCACGTTCTGGGTCAGGGGCAACACCAGGTCCACCGAAGACTTCTACGCCGGCGGCCGGGCGTTCTCCGGCGCGCAGAACGGCCTGGCGCTGGCCGGCGACTACATGTCCGCCGCGTCGTTCCTCGGCATCGCGGGCATCATCGCGCTGTCCGGCTACGACGGCTTCCTCTACTCCATCGGCTTCCTGGTCGCGTGGCTGCTGACGTTGCTGCTGGTGGAGCTGATGCGCAACGCCGGCCGGTTCACGATGGCCGACGTGCTGTCCTATCGGGTACGGCAGCAGCCCAGGGTGCGCACCGCCGCGGTGATCTCCACGGTCACCGTGTCGGTGTTCTACCTGCTGGCCCAGATGGTCGGCGCGGGCGCGCTGGTGTCGCTGCTGCTGGGGGTCTCGACCGACGCCGCCAAGGTGGCGACGATCGTGACGGTCGGCGTGATGATGATCTTCTATGTGATGTTCGGCGGGATGAAGGGCACCACCTGGGTGCAGATCATCAAGGCCGTGCTGCTGATGTCGGGCACGACCGTGCTGACGGTGCTGGTGCTGGGCAGGTTCGGGTTCAACCTGAGCGAGATGCTGGGCGCCGCCGCGAAGGCCAGCGGCAGCCCCGACTTCCTGCGCCCGGGCGGCAGGTTCGCCCAGGAGGTGGCGGGCGACCCGGTCAGGACGCTGGTGAACAAGCTCGACTTCATCAGCCTGGCCCTGGCCCTGGTGCTGGGGACGGCGGGCCTGCCGCACATCGTGACGAGGTTCTTCACCGTGCCGGACGCCCGCGCCGCCCGCACCTCGGTCAACTGGGCGATCGGCCTGGTCGGCGTCTTCTACCTGATGACACTCGCGCTGGGATTCGGCGCCACCGCGCTGGTGGGCCACGAGGCGATCACGGCGCAGGACCCGTCGGGCAACACCGCCGCGCTGCAGCTCGCGCAGGTCCTCGGCGAGTACGTCGGCGGCCCGATGGGCGGCGATCTCATGCTGGCCTTCATCGGCGCGGTGGCCTTCGCCACGATCCTGGCGGTCGTGTCGGGGCTGGTGATGGCCTCCTCCACCTCGCTGGCCCACGACTACTTCGGTCACGTGCTGATGTTCGGCCGGCCGCGCGAGTCGCAGGAGGTCGGGGTGGCCCGCTTCTCCGCCCTGGTGATCGGCCTGCTGGCGATCGCGCTCGCCGTCATCGCCCGCGAGCAGAACGTCGCCTTCCTGGTGGCGCTCGCGTTCGCCATGGCCGCCTCGGCGAACCTGCCCGCGATCGTGCTGTCGCTGTTCTGGAAGAGGTTCAACTCCACCGGCGTCGTTGCCGGGGTGTACGGCGGGCTGTCCGGATCGGTGCTGCTGGTGCTCCTGTCCCCCGTGGTGTCGGGCAAGGTCGATCCGGTCACCGGGGCCAGCCTGTCGCTCCTGCCGAGGGGCGTCGACTTCGCCGTCTTCCCGATGGAGAATCCGGGTCTGGTGTCGATTCCGTTCGGCTTCCTGTGCGCGATCGTCGGCGCGTGGTGCAGCAAGGAGAAGGCCGACCCCGACCGGTTCGACGAGCTGTCGGTCAGGTCGTTGACGGGTACGGGAGCCCATCGGGGCGCCACGCGCGGGACACGCCGCCAGTCCTAGCCTGCCCGGCGCCGAGACTTCAGGTGCGGCTTGGCGGCGGTGGTCCTGGTGGTCACTTCGCTTCGGTGGAGTAGGTGAGGGAAAGGACGCCGGTCTCGAACGTCGTGGAGGAGGTCAGCTTGAGCGGGATCTGGTCGCTGCCCTCGAACAGCCGCTGTCCGGTGCCGACCACGATCGGGTGCACCAGCAGGAAGAGCTCGTCGATCAGGCCGTGCTGGAAGAGCGAGCGGGCGAGGGTGGGGCTGCCGTTCATCGCGATGGTGCCGCCGGGCTGCTGCTTCAGCTCGGTCAGCCGCTCGACGAAGGAGTCGCCGGGGATGAGCGTGGTGTTGTTCCAGTCGACCGAGTCGAGGCTGTTGGAGACGACGTACTTCTGGATGCCGTTGATGTGGCCGGCGAAGTCGTCGTCCTCGTCGCTCTTGGCCGGCCAGTAGGAGGCCCACTCCTGGTAGAGGACGCGGCCCATGAGCATGGCGTCCGACTCCGCGAACTGCGCGCCGATGGCGGCGCCCATCTCGTCGTTGAAGTAGGGGAAGTGCCACTTGTCGGGGGACTCCACGACGCCGTCGAGCGAGATGAAGTACGAAGCGACGATCTTGCGCATGTCTTGCTCCTCGTGTTTCTCGGTGGTGCCTTCACCCTCCCACCGACAATTTTTTTTGTCAAGCGTGACTCTAGAGGCGGCCACGGTGCCGCCGCCGTCCACGCGCACGCCGAGCTGGCGCATCAGCACCTCGGTGTCGGCCGGGTGCAGGCCCGACGCGGGCTCGTCCAGCAGGTGGACGCCGGTGAAGGCGACCAGGGCGTCGCGCGGCATGGCGACGTCGACGTCACGCAGGTCGTGCACCCCGCGCGCCGCGCACCCTGACGAACTGGTCGGGCTCCATGCGGCGACGCTACCGGGTGGCGGCCGGACGCCTCGCTCAGCGCCGGACCGCGCGGAGCACGACGAACTTCGGATCGCTCGCCACGACCTCGCAGTTGCCGAACACCCTGCGCAGCTTGACGTGGTAGCCGAGATGCCGGTTGCCGATCACCCACAGCTCGCCGCCGCGGCGCAGCGCCGTACGGGATCCGGTGAACATCCGCCAGGCCGTGTCGTCGGTGGTGGCGCGGTGGCTGTGGAACGGCGGGTTGGTGAGCACCAGGTCGGCCGAGCCGGCCTCGACGCCCGCGAGGGCGTCGCCGATCACGAACCGGGCGGCCGAGGAGGCGTTGCCGGCGAAGGTCGCCTCGGCCGAGGCGACCGCCTGGTACGACTCGTCGACGAACACCACCTCGGCCGAGGGGTTGCGCAGCGCCATGGCCAGCCCGACCACGCCGTTGCCGCAGCCGAGGTCGACGATCCGCTCCGGCCCCTCGCTGCGCGGCAGGTTGCTCAGGAAGAACCTGGTGCCGATGTCGAGGCGGTCGGCGCAGAAGACGCCCGCGTGGTTGGTGACGGTGCGCCGCGAGAGCTCGCCGAGGTCGTCGGGCAGCTCGTAGCGCAGCGGCCACGGGCTCGCGGTCCTGGGCAGCGCGGGGTCGGGGGCGCAGAAGATCAACCTGGCCTTGCGCTCGGCCAGCGAGGTCCTGGTGGGGCCGAGAACACGCTCGAAGGTCCGCAGCGTCGAGGTGTGGATCTCGGTGACCATGCCCGCGCCGACGACCACCGTGTCCTCGTGCACGGCGGGCGCCAGGCGGTGGAGCTGGTCCTCCAGCAGGGCGAGGCTCTTGGGCACGCGGACCAGCAGGACGTCGATCCGGCCTGGCGGGGTGTCCCTGGTGGACAGCAGGCGGACCTGGTCGGGGTCGATCCCGTTGCGCTTCAGGTTGGCCCTGGTGGCTTCCTGGGTGAGGTGGGAGTCGGTGATCTGGGTGGGGCGGTGGGCGGCCAGCGCGGTGACGAGCGCGCCCCACCTGTCGCCGACCACAACCACGCTGCCATGGAGACTTCCGTGGAGGTCGCCGCCGAGATGCCGCAGCAGATACTCGTCGGCGGCGTCCCAGGCGCGCAGCCGGTCGCGGGGGTTCTCGGGGAAGCGGGTCAGGTCGAGCTCGTTCATCGGCCCCCAGGGTAGCCGAGCACCGCGAGGGCCATGATGAGCCCGGCGTGGAAGGATGTCCGCGTGGATCACTACGAGGCGGGCCTGACGGCACTGGTGGTCAACGTTCCGGCTGCCGAGCCCGTCGTCGGGCGCTGGCGCGAGCGTTACGACTCCTCCGCCGCCTACGGCGTGCCGGCGCACGTGACCGTGCTGTACCCGTTCCTGCGCCGCGACCGCGTGAGCGCGGAGGTGGCCGCCGAGCTCGGGCGGCTGTTCGCCGGCTTCGACCCGTTCGACGTCACCTTCCACGCCACCGGCCGCTTCCCCGGCGTGCTCTATCTGGCGCCCGAGCCTGAGGGGCCGCTGCGCGCGCTCACCGAGGCCGTGTGGCGGCGCTGGCCCGAGGCGCCGCCGTACGGCGGGCGGTATCCGGACGCCGTCCCCCACCTGACGGTCGCCGACGGCGCGCCCGCCGACGCCCTCGCGGAGATCGAGGCTGACCTGGCGGCTGGGATGCCGTTCACCGCCCGCGCGAGCGAGGTGACGCTCTTGGCCTACGACGGCACCGCGTGGCGCTCCGAGCTGACCTTCCCGCTGGGCGGCGACGGCGCGGGGCGCCCCGAGACTTCCCCACTCGGCGACGACATTGCGGGGCGCCCCGAGACTTGCCCGCTCGGCGACGACGTTGCGGGGCGCTCCGAGCCGGCCCTGCCGCGGGGCGGCGGCCGGGTCGACGGTGACTACGGCCGGCCGGGCTCGCTGGCCGAGGTGCTGGCCGACGTGGCCGCCGAGCGGGTGGCCCAGGACGTCATGTTCGGCATCCAGGACCCCGCCGACGGCACCGGCCCCGAGCGCACCGCCGCCGCCGACCGCGCGAAAACCGAACTGGAGGCCGCCAAGCGGGCCGGAGAGGTGACCTGGCGGCACATCCTGCACGAGGAGGTGCTGGAGGCGTTCGCCGAGAGCGACCCCGACCGGCTGCGCGCCGAGCTGATCCAGGTCGCCGCGGTGGCGGTGAAGTGGTCGCAGGCCCTGGGCGGCCGCGGCGCGAGCGCCCCGCACCGGGCGAAGCAGGCCAGGTTCAAGGCGATCGTGGACGTGCACGTGCTGCTCGTCCGCGACGGGAAGGTGCTGCTCGGGCGCAGGGCCGGCACCGGGTACGCCGACGGCCAGTGGCACCTGCCGTCCGGGCACCTGGAGGCGGGCGAGTCGGCGGTCGAGGCAGCGGTCAGGGAGGCCGGGGAGGAGGTGGGCGTGGTGATCGACCCCGCCGACCTCACCTTCGTCCACGCCATGCACCGGGCCCCTGACCGGCTCGGGCTGTTCTTCCGCGCCGAGCGGTGGGACGGCGAACCGTACAACGCCGAGCCGGACAAGTGCGACGCGCTGGAGTGGCATCCGCTCGACCGGCTGCCCGCCGACACGGTCGACTATCCCGAGGCGGCCCTCATGGCGATCGGCGAAGGTCGGCCTTTCGCGCAGTTCGGCTTCTGACGACTGGTTCCGGGGCGCGCGGCGACCACGTTGGGGTGCGGGATCCACGCGCCACCTCCCGTGCTTTCAACAACACTCGAACGTATTTTCGGGTATAGTTCGGGGCTATGCCGTTCCCCCTGGTCCTGAACGTGGAGTCCGCGCGCCGGCTGGCCGTGAGCAGTCAGCAGCTGGCCGGTCCGCGCCCCGGCGGCGACCTGGAGGGGTTACGGCACGTCCTGCGGACCCTGCGCTGCCTGCAGCTCGACCCGGTCAACGTGGTGGCGCGCAGTCACCTGCTGGTGCTGTGGAGCAGGGTCGGCGGCTACGACCCTGCCGACCTCGACGCGCTGCTGTGGCGGGAGCGGTGGCTGTTCGAGTACTGGGCGCACGCCGCGTCGATCGTGCTGGCGGAGGACTTCCCGATCCACCAGGTCATGATGCGCGGCTACCCGGCGGGCCGGTCCGGCTACGGGGGGCGCGTCCGCGACTGGCTGGAGGCCAACGACGGGCTGCGGCAGCACGTGCTCGACCGGCTGCGCGAGCAGGGGCCGCTGCCGGTCGGCGGGTTCGACGACCACGCCGCCGTGGCGTGGGAGTCGAGCGGCTGGACCAACGGCCGCAACGTCGAGCGGATGCTCGACTTCCTGTGGATCCAGGGCCAGATCATGGTGGCGGGCAGGGAGGGTCGCCGCCGCCACTGGGACCTGGCCGAGCGCTGGCTGCCGCAGTGGGTCGACGGCGAGCCGCTGTCGCAGGAGGAGGCGGTGTCGCTGGCGGCCGAGCACGCGCTGCGAGCGCTCGGCGTGGCCCGCGTGGCCGACATCGAGCGGCACTTCACGCGTGCGCGCTATCCCGGCCTCGACGGAGTGCTCGACCGGCTGGAGCGGTCGGGCCGTATCCTGCCCGCCGAGGTGGAGGGCGGCACCGAGCGGTGGTACGTGCATCGCGACTCCCTCGTCCTGCTGGAGCGGGCGTGGGAGCCGCGCACCACGCTGCTGTCGCCGTTCGACAACCTGATCTGCGACAGGGAGCGGACCGAACGCCTGTGGGGCTTCGCGTTCCGCACGGAGATGTACGTGCCGAAGGCCAAGCGGCAGTACGGCCACTACATCCTGCCGATCCTGCACGGTGAGCGGTTGATCGGCAGGCTCGTGCCACGCCTCGACCGGCGCGGGGGCGTGCTGGAGATCGAGGGCCTGTTCCCGGAGGCGGAAACGTCCGCCGACGAGGCGACCGTCGAGGCGGTGGGCCGGGCGGTCGCCGAGCTGGGCGCGTTCGTCGGCGCCCGCGAGATCTCCTACGGGGCCAAGGTGGCCGAGCCGTGGCACCCCGCCATCGTCGACGACACGCACGCCCACGAACTGACCAACCGGTAGATCGCGGTGGTGGAGGGGCTGCACGCAGGAGGAGGCGGTGTTAGCTTGGTCGTGTGACTAACTTAGTCGATCGACCAGGTTCCGACCGCGGGGAGCAGCGGCGCGAACGGCTGGTCTCGGCAGGGCTGGCGCTGCTGGCCGAGGGCGGCTGGCCCGCCGTCACCAGCCGGGCGGTGGCCGTAGCCGCCGACACCAATCTGGGGCTGATCCACTACCACTTCGGCGGTCTGAAAGAGCTCCATGTCGCGATCGCGCAGCGGGCCGGCGAGATGGTGATCGAGCCGCTGCTCGCCCAGGTGCTCGCCGCGACCGACGAGCGCGCGGGCGTCGAGACCCTGCGCCGCCTGCTGCCGATGGCCGTGCAGGACGACCACGTCATCCGGCTGTCGGTGGAGTTGGTGGCGGGGGCGCAGCGCGCTCCCGAGATCGGCGAGGTCCTCCGCGCCCAGCTACGGCACGCTCGCGAGCGGATCGCCGCGTGGCTGGGCGCCCTGCATCCGCGGTGGTCGCCGAGCCGGCGTCTGGGCGCGGCCACCCTGATCACCGGCCTGCTGGACGGGCTGGTGCTGCACCGGCTGCTCGATCCCGACCTGCCCGCCCAGGAGGCGGTGGCGGCCCTGGCCGACCTCCTCTCCGCGCTCGGCGCGGACGAGGTCCAAACGAAGGAGTGACCATGCAGGTCGTCGCCACCCCGCCGCCGCCGTCCGGCATCCGCCGGTTGCTGTTCCGGCTGCCCATCCACCTCTACCGCCTGCGTCTGGGGTGGTTGCTGGCCGGCCGGTTCATGCTCCTGACCCACACCGGCCGGATCTCCGGCAAGCCGCGCCAGGTCGTCATCGAGGCGATCGCCCACGATCCCGCCGACGGCAGCTACGTCGGCCCCTCCGGGTACGGCAGGCGCTCCGACTGGTTCCGCAACATCCTGGCCACGCCGGAGGTCACCGTCCAGGTGGGCACCCGCGCCATGGCGATGACGGCGCGCCCGCTCGGCCCCGAGGAGGGCGCCGCGCTGATGGCCGCCTACGCCAGGCGCTCCCCCAGGGTGGCCAGGCGGCTCGCCCGATTCATGGGTTTCCTGGTCGACGGCTCGGAGGCGGACTTCAGGGAGGTCGGCAGCCGCATCGCCTTCGTCCGCTTCGTCCCACGCTGACGGGGCGACACCGCGCAGGCGCCTGGATGCCGGGCGCGGCGACCGTAGGGTTGGGCCATGCTCGACTACGACGGCGAGGCGGCCATCTACGACCTGACCCGCGGAGGCGAGCCCAGGGCGAGGGCCGCGGCGGAGGCGGTCGCGTCGCTCCTTCCCCCGTCGACGAGGGTCCTGGTCGACGCGGCCTGCGGCACCGGCAGCGTCACCGCTCTGCTCCGGAGTCGGGGGCGGCGTGTCCTCGGCGTCGACCTGTCGCACGGCATGGCGCGGGTGGCCGCCTCCCGCCTGCGCGGCACGGTGGTCCTGGGCGATGCGACCGCGCTGCCGCTGCCGGGCTCCTCCGTCGACGCCGTCACGACGATCTGGCTGTTCCACCTGCTCAATCCGGGCATCGTGGCCAGGGTCCTGTCCGAGGCCGCCCGAGTCGTGCGCCCGGGCGGCGCCCTGATCACGACCGTGGACAAGCACGCCGCCATATACGACACCGGCTGCGACGTCGCCGCCCTCCTCGGGCCGGTGCGGGCGCGCCACCTCGCCGCGCCTTCCGACGCCCTCGACACGGTGGCCGCGATGGCGGCGCGGCACGGCCTGAGCGTCGCGGGCCGTACGACATTCACCGGGCACGGGCAGGGAGGCAGCCCGCGGGCGTGGCGCGCGATGCTCGCCTCGGGCGAGCTTCACTGGGCGAGGCGAGCCGAACCCGCCGAGCTCGCCGCGCTGGACGCCCGGCTGGCCGCGCTGCCCGGTCAGGAGCGGCCCCGCCCCGACCCCGTCTACACCGTGATCAAGCTGGCGACATCTTCCGCTCACCGGAAGCGGGTGCGTGCGGGCGGGCGGCGCGCACCCTAGCGTCGGGGCTGTGAACGAGGTTTACGTCGTCGATGCGGTCCGCACCCCCATCGGCAGGTACGGCGGCGCGCTGTCGGATGTGCGCCCAGACGACCTGGCGGCGCACGTCGTCAAGGAGCTGCTGGCCCGCTCCCCCGCCCTCGACCCCGCCGCGATCGCCGACGTGGTGTTCGGCAACGCCAACGGCGCGGGCGAGGACAACCGCAACGTGGCCCGCATGGCCGTCCTGCTGGCGGGCCTGCCGGTGAGCGTGCCGGGCGCGACGGTGAACCGGTTGTGCGGGTCGGGCATGGAGGCGGTGATCCAGGCCTACCGGGCCATCGCGCTCGGTGAGGCGTCCGTGGTGGTAGCCGGCGGGGTCGAGTCGATGAGCCGCGCGCCGTGGGTGCTGCCCAAGCCGTCGCGGGCCTTCCCCGCGGGCAACCAGGAGCTGGTCTCCACCACGCTCGGCTGGCGGCTGGTCAACCCGCGCATGGCGCCGGAGTGGACGGTCGCGCTCGGCGAGGGCGCCGAGCTGATCGCCGACAAGCACGGCATCGACCGCGCGGCGCAGGACGCCTACGCCCTGGCCAGCCATGCGAAGGCGGCGAAGGCCGACTTCACCGGGGAGATCGTCGCCGTCGGCGAGGTGACGCGCGACGAGTCGATCCGCGACGACACCTCGATGGCGGCGTTGGCCAGGCTGAAGCCCGCCTTCAGGCAGGGCGGCACGGTCACGGCGGGCAACTCCTCGCCGCTCAACGACGGGGCGGCGGCCCTGCTGCTGT
Source organism: Nonomuraea sp. NPDC059194 (assembly GCF_042754765.1). Classification (NCBI taxonomy): domain Bacteria; kingdom Bacillati; phylum Actinomycetota; class Actinomycetes; order Streptosporangiales; family Streptosporangiaceae; genus Nonomuraea; species Nonomuraea sp. NPDC059194. The sequence continues at coordinate 211,303 of NZ_JBHZBH010000004.1, forward strand.
GCGACCGGGAGGGGCTGGCGCTGACCGGGCGCGAGCCGCTGGCCAGGATCACCGCGAGCGCGGTCAGCGCGGTCGAACCGCAGTACTTCGGCCTGGGTCCGGTCGGGGCGATCAGGAAGGCGTTGCGGGGCCGCGAGCCGTCCGTCGTCGAGCTGAACGAGGCGTTCGCCGCCCAGGTGCTCGGCTGCCTGGCCGAGCTGCCCGAGCTGGACCCCGAGGTCGTCAACCCGCGGGGCGGCGCCATCGCCGTCGGGCACCCGCTGGGCGCCTCAGGCGCGCGGATCACCGGCGCGGTCGCCCACCAGCTCGCCGCCGCGGGCTCGGGTCTCGGTCTCGCCGCGCTGTGCATCGGCGTCGGCCAGGGCCTGGCCGTCGTACTGGAACGCTGAGGAGCCCCCATGACGCAAGAGCGGATCTCCGCGGAGATCGCCGACCTGCACGAGGCCTATCGCAAAGAGGGCGTCGTGCGCCACCATTCGGCCCGCGACTTCGCCCCCTACCGCAGCAGCGCCCTGCGCCACCCGCACCGGCCGCTGGTCGTGGTCGACGATCCCGACGCCGCCGAGCTGGCCGGGCCGGTCTTCGGCGTGACGGACGTGACGGCGCTGGACGCCGACCTGACCCGCCGGCACCACGGCGAGCCGCTGGGCGAACGCATCACGATCACGGGACGGGTGCTGGACAGGGCGGGCCGTCCCGTGCGCGGCCAGCTCGTCGAGGTGTGGCAGGCCAACGCCTCGGGCCGCTACGCCCACCAGCGCGACGACCATCCGGCCCCGCTCGACCCCAACTTCACGGGGGTGGGCCGCTGCCTGACCGACGACGAGGGCCGGTACGCCTTCACCACGATCAAGCCGGGCGCCTACCCGTGGCGCAACCACCGCAACGCCTGGCGGCCCGCGCACATCCACTTCTCGCTGTTCGGCACGGCGTTCGCGCAGCGGCTGATCACGCAGATGTACTTTCCCGGCGACCCGCTGTTCCGCTACGACCCGATCTTCAACTCGGTGCTGGACGAGCGGGCCCGCGAGCGCTTGGTCGCCGCCTACGACCACGACCTGTCGGTGCCGGAATGGTCGCTCGGCTACCGGTGGGACATCGTGCTGGACGGGCCCTCGGCCACCTGGACGGAGTCATGACACAGCCCACGCCTTCGCAGACCGTCGGCCCCTTCTACGGCTACGCGCTGCCGTTCGCGGGTGGCGGTGACGTCGCGACCGGCGGCATCGTCGTCCACGGCCACGTGTACGACGGCGCGGGCGAGCCCGTGCCCGACGCGCTGCTGGAGTTCTGGCAGGCCGATCCCGCCGGGGGGCTGAGCGGCGCGCCCGGGTCGCTGCGCCGCGATCCGGTGACCGGCGAGATCATCGGCAGGCACGGGCTCGACTTCACCGGGTTCGGCAGGGTCGCCACCGACGCCGACGGCCGCTGGATGCTGCGCACGCTCGCGCCCGGCCTGCCGTACATCTCGGTGTGCGTGTTCGCGCGCGGGCTCGGCCACCACCTGTACACCCGCGCCTACTTGCGCGCCGATGAGCAGGACCGGCTGCTGGCCGGGCTGGAGCCCGAGCTGAGGGCGACGCTGCTGGCGCGGGAGGAGCGGCCTGGCGTGTACGTCTTCGACGTGCGCCTGCAGGGCGAGCGGGAGACGGTGTTCCTTGACTTCGGCTGACCAGGGGCTGCTGTCTGCGGCGCGCGCGGGGTCGGCCGTCGAGGATGCGACGGGCGACGCGGCGGTCCTGCGGGCGCTGCTGGAGGCCGAGGCCGCGCTGACCCGCGCGTGGGCGCGGGTCCTGCCCGCGGTCCCCCAGGCCGCAGCGGACGCGGTGACGCAGGCGGCCCGCGCCGACCGCTTCGAGCTGGCCTCGCTCGTCCTGCGCGCCCGCGAGGGCGGCAACCCGGTGATCCCGCTCGTCGCCGACCTGAGGTCCGCGGTCGGCGCGCAGGCCGCGCCCTACGTGCACCTGGGCGCGACCAGCCAGGACATCATGGACACCGCGCTGATGCTCGTCGCCCGCCGCGCGCTCGATCCGATGCTCGCCGATCTCGGCCGTACGGCTGCCGCGCTGGCCAGGCTGGCCGCCGAGCACCGCGCCACGCCGATGCCCGGCCGTACGCTGACCCAGCACGCGGTGCCGACCACGTTCGGGCTGAAGGCGGCCGGCTGGCGGGCGCTGGCCCTCGACGCGCTCGACCGGCTCGCCGCCGTGCGCGCCGCGCTGCCCGCCCAGCTCGGCGGCGCGGCGGGAACGCTGGCCGCCTTCCACGCCCACGCGGCCGCGCTCTGCCCGGCGTCGCCGTCCCCGCCCGACATCGGGATCAGGCTGGCCGAGGCGTTCGCCGGGCAGGTCGGGCTGGCCGTCCCCACGATGCCGTGGCACGTGCTGCGCACCCCGGTCGCCGACCTGGGCGGCGCGCTCGCCTTCACGGCGGGGGCGCTCGGCAAGCTCGCCGCCGACGTGCTGGTCCTGTCCCGCACGGAGATCGGCGAGGTGTCGGAGGGCGTGGGGGGCGGCTCGTCGGCCATGCCGCACAAGCGCAACCCGGTGCGGGCCACCTGGATCGCCGCCGCCGCCCGCCAGGCGCCGTCGCTGGCCGCCATCCTGTACGGCTCGCTCGCCGCCGAGGACGAACGCCCCTCGGGGGCCTGGCACGCCGAGTGGCAGCCGTTGCGCGAGCTGTTGAGAGTCGCCGGCGGCGCCGCGCGGGACGCGGCCGAGCTGGCCGAGGGGCTGCGCGTCCACCCTGAGCGCATGCGGGCCGATCTCGACGCGACAGGCGGGCTGATCGTCTCCGAACGCCTCGCCGCCGTCGCCGGGGATCCGGCCGATCCGGGTCTGCTCGACCCCACGACCTACCTGGGCGCGGCGCCCGAGCTCGTCGACAGGGCGCTGCGCCGTACCGCGATGGAGTTCTCGTGACCCTGCTTCACCACCTGCTCGAAGGACCCGCGGCCGGGCGGCCGATCATCCTGGGTCCCTCGCTCGGCACGTCGCTGCGCGTCTGGGAGCCGCAGGTGGCCGCGCTCGCCCGCCGCCACCGGGTGCTGCGCTACGACCTGCCGGGGCACGGCGGGTCCGCGCCCGCCGCCGTGGACGGCGTCGCGGAGCTGGCCGGACTCGTCCTGCGCCTGGCCGACCACCACGGCTGGGACCGCTTCCACTACGCGGGCATCTCGCTCGGTGGCGCGATCGGCGCTCACCTCGCGCTGCACCACCCCGCTAGGGTCACGACGCTGACGCTGGTCTGCTCGTCGGCCAGGTTCGGCGCGCCCGAGGGCTGGCGGGAGCGGGCCGCCCTGGTGCGGGCGCACGGCACCGCTCCCCTGCTGGAGGGCGCCGCGGCCCGCTGGTTCGCGGGCGAGCCCGTTCCCGCGCTGCTCGCCGACCTGCGCGCGGCCGACCCCGAGTCGTACGCGGCCTGCTGCGACGCGCTCGCCGCCTACGACCTGCGCCATGACCTGCCGAAGATCGGCGTGCCGACCCTGGTCGTCGCCGGACGCGACGATCCCGCCACCCCTCCTGCCCACGCGCGGGAGCTGGCCGACGGCCTGCCCGACGCCACGCTGGTCGAGCTGCCGCGCGCCGCACACCTGGCCAACATCGACCGGCCCGAGCCCGTCACCGCCGCCATGGACGCGCATCTGGGCCGGGCCGGCGGCATGGAGGTACGGCGGGCCGTGCTCGGCGACGAGCACGTCGACCGGGCGATCGCCCGCACGACCCCGTTCACGCGCGACTTCCAGGACCTCATCACCCGTTACGCGTGGGGCGAGATCTGGACCAGGCCGGGGCTCGACCTGCGCACCCGCAGCTGTGTCACGCTCACCGCCCTGGTGGCCCACGGGCACACCGAGGAGCTGGCGATGCACGTGCGCGCGGCGCTGCGCAACGGGCTCACCCCCGACGAGATCGGCGAGGTGCTGCTGCAGAGCGCGATCTACTGCGGCGTGCCCGCGGCCAACGCCGCGTTCGCCGTCGCCCAGCGCGTCCTTCAGGAGGAGGGCCGGTAGCCCACCTGGCTGAGGACCGCGTCGAGGTAGGCCTTGATGTCGGCCATGCTGTCGGTGTCGGGGCGCGAGCCGAGATGCGACTAGCCTCAGACTTGTTCGGTGGCGTCGGCCAGGTCCTCGGCGGTGGGCGGCGCGTCCTGGGACAGCGCCCGGCGCCAGTACCCGACGAACACGATCGAGGACTTCGGCACCCCTCGGTCGTTGACGAAGTGCCTGCGCAGCGCCCGCACCGCCCCGGCCTCCCCCGCCAGCCACACGTACGGCTCGCCCGCGGGCGGCGCGAACTGCTCGACCGCCCGCAGGAGCAGGTCGCCAGGCCCGCGGTGCACCCAGGTGAGGTCGAGGTCGGCCTTGGTCTCCAGCAGTTGCTCCTCCTGAGGCCCGGCCACCTCGACGAAGACCCGCGCGTACATGCCGTCGGGCAGCGTCTCCAGGACGGCCGCGATCGCCGGCAGCGCGCTCTCGTCACCGGCCAGCAGCATCCAGTCGTAGGAGGCGGGCGTCCTGACGTGGCTGACCGAGGGACCCACCATGGCGATCCGCTGCCCCGGCACGGCGCCCGCCGCCCACGCCGAGGCGGGGCCCGCGTCGTCGTGCAGCACGAAGTCGATGTCGAGCTCGGCGGGCTCGTCGCGGTGGGCGCGGATCGTGTAGGTGCGCATGGCGGGCCTGATCGCGTCGTCCATGGCCAGGTAGGCGGCGTACCACGTGGTGATGTCGCGGTCCTCGGGCATCGGCGGGATGACGGGGACGTCGTGACCTGGCGGTGGCAGGAAGATCTTCACCTGCTGGTCGGGCGACACCGAGCGGAACCCGGCCAGGTTCGGCGCGGTGAAGGTGACCCTCCGCATGTGCGGGGTGAGGTCGATCGCCCTGACCACCGTCAGGTCGTAGTGCTGGACGTCCATCGCCATCCTTTACTTAGGCTTGCCTTACCTAACACCTTCACACAAAGGTGTCGGGTGGGCAACTCGGCGACTCAGTCAGCGTCCTTCCACTGGGCCAGCAGCTTGTCGTAGTCGAGCGTCTCCGGCTTGCCCCGCTCGTCGGCGAGCCTCGGCGCGGGCGCGCCGGGCTGGTCGAGCCAGTATTGGGCGTCCCTTTCCTGGTTCAGCTTGGGCGCGCAGGCACCGCCGTACCCCCGCCGCTCCAGCCGGGAGAGGATCTCGTCCTGCTGCTTGGCCAGGTTGTCCATCGACTGCTGGGCGGTCGTCTCGCCGGTGACGGCGGTGGCCACGTTCTGCCACCACAGTTGGGCGAGCCTCGGGTAGTCGGGCACGTTGGTGCCCGTCGGCGTCCACTGCTTGCGGGCGGGCGAGCGGTAGAACTCGATCAGCCCGCCGTACTTGGCGGCGTTGTCGGTGAAGTAGTCGCTCCTGATGTCGGAGTCGCGGATGAAGGTGAGGCCGGTGATGGACTTCTTCAGCGACACCGTCTTCGAGGTGACGAACTGGGCGTACAGCCATGCCGCCGCCCGCCGCTCCTGGGGCGTGTTCTTCAGCAGGGTCCACGCTCCGGCGTCCTGGTAGCCCAGCTTGTTGCCGTCCTTCCAGTACGCGCCGTGCGGGCTGGGCGCCATCCGCCACTTCGGCGTGCCGTCGGCGTTGACGACCGGCAGCCCCGGCTTGGTCATGTCGGCGGTGAACGCGGTGTACCAGAAGACCTGCTGCGCGACGGCGCCCTGCGCGGGAACGGGCCCCGACTCGCTGAAGTTCATGCCCGCCGCCTCCTTCGGCGCGTACTTCTTCAGCCAGTCCACGTACTTCGTCAGCGCGTAGACGGCCGCCGGGCCGTTGGTGTCGCCGCCGCGGGTCACCGACGAGCCGACGGGCCTGCAGTTCTCCACCCTGATGCCCCAGTCGTCCACCGGCAGGCCGTTGGGGATGCCGGGGTCGCCGTTGCCCGCCATGGACAGCCACGAGTCGGTGAAGCGCCAGCCGAGCGACGGGTCCTTCCTGCCGTAGTCCATGTGGCCGTAGACCTTCTTGCCGTCGATCGTGCCGTCGCCGTTCACCTTGTTGGTGAAGAAGTCGGCGATGTCCTCGTAGGCGGCCCAGTTGACCGGGACGCCGAGGTCGTAGCCGTAGGCGTCCTTGAACTGCTTCCTGATCTTCTCGTCGGTGAACCAGTCGTAGCGGAACCAGTAGAGGTTGGCGAACTGCTGGTCGGGCAACTGGTAGAGCCTCTTGTCCGGGCCGGTGGTGAAGCTCGTGCCGATGAAGTCCTGCAGGTCGAGCGTGGGCGAGGTGACGGCTTTGCCCTCTCCCGCCATGTAGTCCGACAGCGGGAAGACGTAGTCGCCGCGCGAGTGGGTGCCGATGAGGTCGGAGTCGTTGACGTAGGCGTCGTAGATGTTCTGGTCACCCTGGATCTGGGTCTGGAGCTTCTCGACGACGTCGCCCTCCTGGATCAGGTCGTGCTTGAGCCTGATCCCGGTGATCTCGCTGAAGGCCTTGGCGAGGGTCCTCGACTCGTACTCGTGGGTGGTGATCGTCTCGGAGACCACGTTGATCTCCATTCCCCGGTACGGCGCGGCCGCCTTGACGAACCAGTCCATCTCCGCCAATTGCCGATCACGGGAGAGCGTGCTGGGGGTGAACTCCTGGCTGACCCAGCGGCGAGCCGCCGCCCTGCCGTCCTCCTCCCTGAAGTCGCTCGCGCCCCCACCTCCCCCGCCGGTGCTGCACCCTGCCACCAGCAGGATGAGTACGGCGCCCACCCGGTTGAGCGTTGACGACATCGTCCCTCCTTCAACCCCAGATGCCGATGACCAGCGCCACCAGCAGCGCGCAGCCCAGCGCGAGCCACATGGACAGGTCGGTGACGGCGATCCACCCGGCCAGCACGACGGCCGCGGCGATCAGCCCGATGTACAGCCGGTCGCCCCTGTCGGTCTCGATACGCAGGAAGCCGCGGCGCGCCACGGGCGGCGAGAGCCTGGCCCACACCGCCATCCCGCACAGCAGCAGGCCGAGCCCGGCGAACACCAGGGCAGTGGGCGGGGTCCACACCATCCACTCGAGCACGGTCAGACCCTCCCCATGGAGAAGCCCTTGGCGATGTAGTTCCTGACGAACCAGATGACGATCGCCCCCGGGATGATCGTCAGCACGCCCGCCGCCGCCAGCAGCCCCCAGTCGACGCCCGCCGCGCTCACCGTCCGCGTCATCGTCGCGGCGATCGGCTTGGCGTCGACCGAGGTGATGGTCCTGGCGATGAGCAGTTCGACCCAGCTGAACATGAAGCAGAAGAAGGCGGTGACCCCGATCGCCGAGCGGATCATCGGTAGGAAGATCCGGATGAAGAAACGCGGCAGCGAATAGCCGTCGATGGCCGCCGTCTCGTCGATCTCGCGCGGAATCCCCGACATGAACCCTTCGAGGATCCACACCGCCAGCGGCACGTTGAAGAGCATGTGCGCGATGGCCACGCCGAGATGCGTGTCGAACAGCCCGACGCTCTGGTAGATCTGGAAGAACGGCAGCAGGAAGACGGCAGGCGGCGCCATTCTGTTCGTCAGCAGCCAGAAGAACAGGTGTTTGTCCCCGGCGAACCTGAACCGCGAGAAGGCGTACGCCGCGGGCAGCGCCACGATCAGCGACATGACCGCGTTCATCGAGGTGTAGAGGATCGAGTTGAGATAACTCGAGTACCACACCGCGTCGGTGAAGAACGTCTCGTAGTTCTCCAGCGTCACCCGCTGCGGAATGAGCGAGAAACTGCCGAGGATGTCCTCGTTGGGCCTGATGGACATGCCGAACATCCACAGCAGCGGCAGCATCAGCGTGGCGGCGTACAGCCAGAACACCGTGCGCGCCCACGGCAGCCTCAGCTGCGGCCTCATCTGCCGCTCCTTGTCAGCACGGTGAAGAAGACGTACGAGATGATCTGGACGATGAGGAAGTAGAGCAGCGAGAACGCGCCCGCGGGGCCGAGGTCGAACTGCCCGACGGCGATCTTCGACAGCAGGATGCTGAGGAAGGAGGTGGCGTTGCCAGGACCGCCGCCTGTCACCACGAACGGCTCGGTGTAGATCATGAAGCTGTCCATGAAGCGCAGCAGGATCGCGATGGTCAGCACACCGCGCAGGCGCGGCAGCTGGATGTGGCGGAAGGTCGCCCACGCCGAGGCGGCGTCGATCTGCGCGGCCTGGAAGTACGGGTCGGGGATGGAGCGCAGGCCCGCGTAGGCCAGCAGCGCGACCAGCGGGGTCCAGTGCCAGACGTCCATGACCAGGACGGTGATCCAGGCGTCGGTGGAGTCGAGGGTGTAGTTGAAGCCGATCCCGAGGACGTTGTTGATCGCCCAGCCGCCCAGCCCGATGTCGCCGCGGGCGAAGATCTGCCAGATGGTGCCCACCACGTTCCACGGGATGAGCAGCGGCAGCGCGACGACGACCAGGGCGACCGATACCCAGAAGCCGCGCCGCGGCATGCACACCGCGATCGCCACGCCGAGCGGGATCTCCACCAGCAGCACCTGGGCGGAGAACAGCAGGGTCCGCACGAAGGCGGCCCTGACCTCGGGGTCGCGGGAGACGGACCTGAACCAGTCGAGGCCCACGAAGATCCGGTCGGTGGGGGTGAAGATGTCCTGCACGGAGAAGTTGACCACGGTCATCAGCGGGATCACCGCGGTGAACGCGACCGACACCACGACGGGCAGCACGAGGAACCAGGCGCGGTTGTTCTTCGGCTTGAGGTCGGCCTGCCTGCCCTGGTCCTGCTCGCTCACGCTTCCCGCCCTTCTTCCGGCGGCGCGATCGACCCGCACCTGACCTCGTCCCTGAACAGGAACGCCGCGTCGGGGGCGAACTGGAAGAACTGGACAGAGCCCGGGGGCAGCGCCGGGCCCGCGTCGACCTTGGCGACCAGGTCGTGGCCGCCTGCCTCGGCGTGGACCAGGTGGTAGGCGCCCATGCGGTCCACCCCGGTGATCCGCGCCTTCAGGCCCGGCGGGTCGGGGGTGGCGGTGATCCGTACGAACTCCGGTCTGACGCCGACGCGCACGGGACCCGCGGGCAGCTCGCCCACGGCCCTGCCGACCACCGCCTCGCCCACCCGCACCAGGCCGTCGGCGATCTCGGCCGGCAGCACGTTCATGCCCGGCGAGCCGATGAAATGGCCGACGAACTCGTGCGCGGGCGACAGAAACAGCTCGGCGGGCGTGCCCGACTGGACGATCTGCCCGTCCTTGAGCACCACCACCTCGTCGGCGAAGGTGAGCGCCTCGGTCTGGTCGTGGGTGACGTAGACGAGCGTGTGCCCCGTGTCGCGGTGGATCTCCTTCAGCTTGCTGCGCAGCGTCCACTTCAGGGCGGGGTCGATCACGGTGAGCGGCTCGTCGAGCAGCACGGCCGCGACCTCGGAGCGGACCAGCCCCCGGCCGAGGCTGACGATCTGCTGGCGGCCCGCATCCAGCCTGCGCGACCTGCGGCCGAGCTGGTCGTCGAGGCCGAGCAGCCGCGACACGGTGCGCACCCGCCGGTCGACCTCCGCCTTCGGGTACCTGCGGTTGCGCAGCGGGAAGGCGAGGTTGTCGTAGACGGACATCTCCTCGTACAGGACGGGGAACTGGAAGACCTGCGCGATGTTACGGCCGGCGGTCGGCACCGAGGTCACCTCGCGCTCGCCGAACCAGATCCGCCCGACCGTCGGGGAGAGCAGGCCGGAGATGATGTTCAGCAGCGTGGTCTTGCCGCAGCCGCTCGGCCCGAGCAGGGCATAAGCCCTGCCGTCCCGCCAGGTCCAGGTCAGCGGCTTGAGCGCCCACGTCCGGCCGCCGTCGTAGCTGTGCCCGACGCCTTCGAGGCGGATGTCAGCCATGCGGATCGACCCCCGTCGTCGAGCCTGCCGTCAGGCGGGCGCCCGCCTCGTCGAAGACCAGGACGTGGGCGGGGTCGACGTAGGCGGTCGCCGGCTCGCCGGGAGTGACCGGGCGCGTCCCCTTCACCTGGGCGACCAGGTGCCTGTCACCCCGCAGCAGCAGGTGCAGGAACGTGGCGCTGCCCGTCACCTCGGCGAGCCTGATCTCCGCGGGGAAGGCGAGCGCGCCTACCACCGCGCTGTCGATGCTCACCTGGTGGGGGCGTACGCCGAGGACGACGTGCCGGCCGGTGGCGTACTCCCGCGGGGCGGGAACGGAGGCGCCCATGCACTCGATCCGGCCGTCGCGCACGATCCCCGGCAGCAGGTTCAGCGGCGGGTCGCTGAGCGCGGCGGCGACGGCCAGCGTCGGCGGCCTGTCGTACATGTCGGCCGCGTCGCCGACGTGCTGGACCCTTCCCTCGCCGAGCACCACGGTCGGCGCGGCGAAGCCGAGCGCCTCGGCGGGGTCGGCGGTGGAGTAGACGACCACGCTCGGCGATCCCGCGAACCTGCGCCTGAGGTCGCCCCTGAGCTGCTCCCGCAGCTTGTAGTCGAGGTTGGCCAGCGGCTCGTCGAGCAGCAGCACGTCGACCGGCCGCGCCAGCGCCCTGGCGATGGCGGTGCGCTGCTGCTGACCGCCCGAAAGCTCCGCCGGTCGGCGGTCGAGCAGGTCGCCGAGGCCCATGAGCTCGGCGACCTCGCGCACCCGGCGATCGACGTCCTTGTTTGGAAAGGCGGAATCGAGCCGGAGCGGCGAGGCGATGTTCTCGTGGACCGTCAGCGACGGATAGTTAATGAATTGCTGGTAGACGAAGGCCACCGAGCGCTTTCGCACCGAAATGGCGGACACGTCTTTTCCCTTGACAATGACCCGGCCCGTGGTAAGGGGTTGCAGACCGGCCATGACCCGCATCAGCGTCGACTTGCCCGCGCCCAGCGGCCCGAGCAGGACCGTCAATCCGCTGGATAATTCCAGGTCAATGCCGTCGAGCCAGATCTCGTCACGTCGTCGCACACCGACACCGTCAAGAACCAGCGCCATTCTGCCCGGTCCTCTCTCCCGGTTTACCACGGTGACGCTCTTCCATCTAACATGACGAGTCAGTGGATGCCTAGAGTAAATGTCTGCTACGAATTCGGCGGTCATCGGAGCCGGAATCTTCACGGTTTCTGCACACCGGAGTTCTACGGCGCGGCGCCTTCCCTCCGTGATCCCGCTGTGTGGATCCTCGCCGCGCGTCCCGCCTTCGACGAGGTGGTCGAGTTCGCGAACAGCGGGCGGCTGCCGGACCTGACTGGGCGCGCAACCGCCGGGCCACCTGTGCTTCGTCTCGACCCTTGGGACCAGTGGCGCTCGGCATCCCCGACGACGCCGTCGGCTACGCCCACTTCGCGGCCGAGCCAGGCGGCGGACCCCACGACGGGTACTTCCCCCGCGCCGGACGGCTGCTGAGGATTCTGTCGGAGGTGATCTCTATGGTTCCCAGCCATGACGCAGGACACGGCACCCCTCCCGACTGTGTGGCACGAGATCCGCGACCTCATCGACGCGGGTGACCCGGACGCGCTCGGGCGACGGCTGCTCGCTCTCGACGACGGCGAGCGCAGGCTGGTCGCCGGGGAGTTGCGCGGCCACATCGCGGTCATGCGGGCGCGCACCGAGGCCAGGGAGCACGCCCGCTGGACGGACGACGACTGGGACGAGGTGCGCCAACCGTGGGAGAAGTGGCCCGGCCTGGTACGGCTGGCCGGGGCGGGCACGCTCAGCGCCGTCTCGGCGGTGGCCTCCTGGGTGACCAGGCGCGACCTGACCCACACCACTGGCGACCTCGCACCCCTCCTGCACGTGCTGAGCGCCAGGCCCGCCGCGTGGCAGGCGGCGCTGGCCGTACGGCTGGCCGCCAGGCTGAGAGGTCCTCGTGATCCGGGCGTGCCGCTCGCGCTGGCGCTGCTGCGGAGCATGGGAGCTCCACCGCCCGAACACGATCCGCTGGTCGTGGCGTGGGTGTCGGCGGGGTGGAGGCCGCGTCCCGATCCGCTGACGGACGCGCTGCTGCCGAGGATGTTCGAGGCCGAGGGCGTCGGCCGGGTGTTGCGGCACGAGCGCATCGAGCCGCTCTCGCCGTGGCTGCGCAGGCTGCGCGAACTGGGCGACAGGCAGCTGCTGCTCGACGGGTGCGTGCGCCGCTTCCTGCGCGGCGGCAGCGCCCAGGACCTGCGCTTCTTCGTCCGCCTGCACGAACTGCTCGCCCCTTCGGAGGCGGAGGTGGGCGAGCGGCGGCGCGACTACCTGCGGCTGCTGCCGTCCGCGCCCGGCCCGGTCGCCGAGCTCGCGCTGCGCCACCTGCGGCGGCTCGGGGGGCACGAGAGCGCCGACGTGGCGGAGGCGGTCGAGGCGCTGGTGTTCAGGGCCGAGATCACGCTCGCGCGCACCGGCCTGACCTGGCTGGAGCAAAGCGTACGGCAGGCCGTCGTCCACGCCGACGAGATCGCCCCGGCGCTCGCCTCCGCCTTCCACCACGCCTCCTACGAGGTGCAGGGCCGCGCCGCCCAGCTCGCGCTCAAGAACGCCGGGCGGTTCGGCCCGCCGGGCGCCGAGCGGATCAGGGCGGCGCTCCCGGCACTGCCTGTCGCGCTGGGTCAGCGCCTGGCCGGACGGTTCGGCGGGCAGACATCCGAGGCGCTCACCCCGCCGCGGCCGTTCCCCCCGTCTTCGGGTCCGCGGCGGCCCGCCGATCGCTGACCCGCGCCTCCGGGACCGCGGCGGCCTGCCGATCGCTGACCCGCGCCTCCGGGACCGCGGCGGCCTGCCGGTCGCTGGACCGGCCGACGTTGGGCGCGGGGTCGCCTCGCGGCGTTACGGGATTCGGGCCACGCCGCCGAGCAGGCCAGGCTTGGTGAAGTCGGGCTCGACGTCGGGCCACTCGGGGCGCCACGCGTCGATCGGCACCACACCGGGCTCGAGCACGTCGAGGCCGTCGAAGTAGGCGCTGATCTGCTCGGTCGTGCGCGGCGTGAGCGAGCCCGCGGTCGCCGCCCGGTAGACCGTCCTGCCGGTGCTGATCGTCTCGCTCGTCAGGTCGCCGGCGTAACTGTGCGACACGGCCAGGTGGCTGCCGACGGCCAGCGGGGCGCACAGCCGCCGGACGATGTCGGCCGACTCCTGGTGGTCGGGGACGAAGTGGAGGATGGCGAACAGCAGCACGGCCACCGGCCGGCCGAAGTCGATGTGGGCGCCGACCTCGGGATGGTCGAGGATCGAGGCGGTGTCGCGCAGGTCGGCGCCCACCACGATCGTCTGCGGGGTCTCGGCGAGCAGCGCCCTGGCGTGCACGAGCACGATCGGGTCGTTGTCGACGTAGACGATCCTGGAGTCGGGCGCGGCCTCCAGAGCGACCTCGTGGACGTTCTGCCTGGTGGGCAGGCCGGTGCCGATGTCGATGAACTGGCGCACGCCGGCCGCGGCCAGCATGCGCACGACCCTGATCAGGAAGTCGCGATTGTCGCGGGCGATCTGCGAGATGTTGGGCACGAGCTGGGTGATCTTCTCAGCGGCTTCCCTGTCGGAGGGGAAGTTGTCCTTGCCGCCGAGGTAGTAGTCGTACATGCGCGCCACGCTCGGCGTGTTGGGGTCGATGACCGTCGGCACCTGCTCGTCGCGCTCCACACCCTCGCCCTTCCTCGGTTTCAGAGGATCGTATGGCAGCGCGACCCACCGTAGATCGTCTTCCCGGATATTTCCTGATTTCAGGTCATCGGCATTATGGGCGGAGCTCGTCCAGCAGGGCGGTGAGCGTCGGACCGAGCGGGGCGTCGACCGCCACAGCGGCGTCGTCGTCGCCCCTCGTCGGGCCCTGGTTGATGATCGCGACGGGGATGGCGTGCTCGACCGCCCGCCGTACGAACCGATATCCGGACATCACGGTCAGCGAGGAGCCGAGCACCAGCAGCAGGTCGGCGCCCTCGGTCAGCTCGAAGCAGTTCGCGACGCGGGGGCGCGGCACGTTCTCGCCGAAGAACACCACGTCAGGCTTGAGCACGCCGTCGCAGGCGGCGCAGTCGACGATCGTGAAGGTGTCGACGTGGTCGTCGGCGAGCACCGCGTCGCCGTCGGGGTTGATCGTGCCCGCCGCGGCCGCCCAGCCGGGGTTGGCGGCGCTCAGCCGCTGGTGGAGCCGCTCGCGAGGGGTGCGCTCGCCGCACGACAGGCATCGCACGCGGTGGAGGCTGCCGTGCAGCTCAACCACCCGCTCGGCGCCCGCGGCCTGGTGCAGGCCGTCGACGTTCTGCGTGATGACGTCGGTGACCAGCCCGCGCGCCTGCAGCGCGGCGACGGCGTGATGACCGGCGTTGGACGTGGCGTGGGCGATGTGCCGCCAGCCCACGTGGCTGCGGGCCCAGTAGCGGCGGCGGGCCGCGGCGCTGCCGACGAACGTCTGATAGGTCATCGGCTCGGCCCTGCGCATCCGCCCGGTCTCGCCGCGGTAGTCGGGGATACCCGACTCCGTGGACAGTCCCGCTCCGCTCAGGACCACGACGCCGCCCAGACCGACGAACTCGACCAGCCTGTCGAAGGACCGCGTGCCCGGCCCGCTCCCTACCATCTGCGTCACGTCTCCATAGTGCCCGACGCCTACTGGCGGTCCGCGACCCCCGGGACCACGAAGGCGGGTGCCGCGGACCCGATCCCCGGGGGCTCGTCCACCTCCTCGACCAGCGCCGACGAAGCCGACCCGAGCTCCCATGTGACGATGAGGAAATGGGAGGCACGATGACGGCCTGGGTGGTGCGACGTCCGGGCCCCATGGCGACAGGTCCGCTCGAGAAGGTGCGCCTGCCCGTGCCCGAGCCCGCCGAGGGCGAGGTGCTCATCAGGGTCGAGGTGTGCGCCGTCTGCCGTACCGACCTGCACCTGGCCGAGGGCGACCTGACCCCCCGCAGGCCCGCTACGGTCCCCGGGCACGAGGTGGTGGGGCGGGTCGTGGACCGCGGCCCGGGCGCCGGCCTGCTCGCGAACGGCACGCGCGTGGGCGTCGCGTGGCTGCGCGCCACCTGCGGCAGGTGCCGCTACTGCCTGCGCGGCGCCGAGAACCTGTGCCCCCACTCGCGCTACACCGGCTGGGACGCCGACGGAGGATACGCCGAATACCTGGTCGCCCCGCAGGACTTCGTCTATGAGCTGCCCGACGACCAGCCCGCCGACAAGCTGGCCCCGCTGCTGTGCGCCGGCATCATCGGCTACCGGGCGCTGCTGCGCGCCGACCTGCCGCAGGGCGGGCGGCTGGGCGTGTACGGCTTCGGCGCCTCCGCCCACCTCACCACCCAGGTCGCCCTCGCCCAGGGGGCCACGGTGCACGTGATGACCCGCGCCGACTCCGCGCGGCGGCTGGCTCTCGACCTCGGCGCCGCCTCGGCGCGTCCGGCCTACGACGCTCCTCCCGAGCCGCTGGACGCCGCCATCCTGTTCGCCCCGGCCGGCGACCTCGTACCCGTGGTGCTGGCCGCGCTCGACCGCGGCGGCACCCTGGCGGTGGCCGGGATCCACCTCACCGACATCCCTCCGCTGGTCTACCAGGACCACCTGTTCCAGGAGCGCACGCTGCGCAGCGTCACCGCCAACACCCGCGCGGACGGCCGCGCCCTGCTGGCGTTCGCCCGTCGCCACCCGTTGCGCGTCACCACCGCGTCGTACGGGCTGGACGAGGCCGACCGAGCCCTGTCCGACCTGGCCGCCGACCGCGTGACCGGCGCCGCCGTCCTCCACATCGGCGACTGAGCATCGCCGCCCGCCGCCCGCCGCCCGCCGCCCGCCGCCGCCAGGGGCGCGGGATTCGCCGGGCCCGAGGCGCGGAGATCGCCGACCCGGAAGGCGACGCCGTAGGCTGGCGGCCATGGTCGGCAGTTGGACGGACACGGACGTCAAACCGGTACTTCCGCCCGGCCCACGCCGACGAGCCGAGGTGGACGCCCCGCTGGAACAGGACTGGCGGACGCTGGCGAGCAACCGCGCCGTCGCCACCCATCCTGCCCACGGCTCTCCCGATGGGCCCGAGCGTCGCTGATGATCGGAGGAGGGACGGCGACGGCCGCGCTGGGCGCTCTGCTGGACCGATCGCTGGCGCAGATCGCGGCGGCCGCCCAAGACGCGAGGTCCTTCGACCGGCAGACCATCCACACGGTGGCCGACATCTGGGACAACAACACCTTCCCGCTGTTCCACGCCGCCGCTGCCCGCACACCGTGGGGCCGTGAGCGGCGAGCGCGGGCGGCGCTGAGATGGATGGCCGCTCTGGGGGCGGAGCGACGGTCCTGGATGATCGAGCAGGCCGCGCTCGCCGGACACAACCTGGAGCCGCTGCTCCCTCACCTCTCGGAGAGTCCCTTCCACGGCCGCAGCGCTCGGGGAAAGGTCCTGCCTCGATCGATGCTCCTCACGGCCGGCACGGCTGCCGAGATCGCCACCGACTACGACATGACAGGCGCAGAGGTCCTCACCTTGCTCCTCGAACGCGAGGGCTCGCGACTGACCGGCACCCTCACCGTGGCCGTGCCGCGCCGTTACGAGACAGGCAGGAGAGAGGAGGAGCCCGCCAAGCTGCACATCTGGCTGACGGACATCACCGAGATCCAGGTCGACTCTCGCGACGCACCCGGAATCACCCTCGCCACCGACGCGAACAGCTTGGCGATCGGTATCGGCACCCACGGGACCCTCCGGGCGGCAGGCGCCGAAGTCCTGCCCCGCGACTGGGCCTGGCACCTTTCGACCGCCGGCCGCGCCGCGGACGCCCGAACACCGCCCGCCGACCATGATCCCGCCTCTCCACCCCCGAGAATGAGGCCGCTGGAGGGCGCCTCCTTACTCGCCGCCAGACTCCTGCACGGCGCGATGACGGAGATCCGCATGACCCGCTTCGTCGCCCGGGCCGACCAGGCCATGGTGCGGGCCCTCAGCCGAGCCTTCGCAGGCGCGGGCACCGCCGTCGTGGCCGCTCGCCGCGAAGCCGCGTACCACCGCCTGATCGAGACCTGGATGGAGCGCGGCGGCCCCACCCTGGTGCCCTGGTTCACGCGGAGCCTGCGGGGCATCCTCGACGATCGACACTTTCACGAGAGGACACACGCCAGGATCGCGGCATTCGCGGCGTCGTCGCCACTCCCCACGCCCACTCCGAACCCGATCTCCGAACTGCCTCCTCGGGCCGAACTCCGGCTGGCCCGTTACACCGCCGCACACACCGAGAACGGCACCGAGCGCGCCGCCTCCGCCGTCGTCCACCTGGCGGTGCCGTCCCTCCATGAAGGCATCCCCTGGCGCCTCCAGGTCCTGGAGTTCAACAGCCCAGCCCGGTTCCAGATCCACACCGCCGCCTTCCGCGGTCCCTGCCGCCCGCGGACGGTCGACGCGAGCCGCTCTCTCACTCTGGACGACGAGGCCCTCGTCGTGTCCGCGGACTGACGCACACCACCAAGAGAACCGGGTCACAGACCTTGGGCGAGGCGGTGGTAGGCCTGGTTCCAGCGCAGTTCCTTGGCGAACTGCCTGGACGTGGTGTCGGCGTCGATGAGCAGCAGTTCGACGCCGAGCATGTCGGCCAGGTCGGTGAGCTCCTCCGCGCCGACCGCCTTCGACAGGACCGTGTGGTGCGGCGCTCCCGCGGTCAGCCAGGCCTCGGTCGAGGTGCGCAGATCGGGCCTGGGCCGCCAGACCGCGCGTGCCACCGGCAGGCTGGGCAGGGGCTCCGGCGGCGCGACCACGTCGATCTCGTTGGCCACCAGCCGGAACCTGTCGCCCATGTCCGCCAGGCCGACGACGACAGCCGGGCCAGGTTCGGCGTCGAACACCAGCCGGACCGGGTCCTCGCGGTTGCCGATGCCGAGCGGGTGGATCTCGCACGACGGGGTGTGCGCGGCGATCGACGGGCAGACCTCCAGCATGTGGGCGCCGAGGATGAGCTCCTGGCCGGGCGTCAGGTGGTAGGTGTAGTCCTCCATGAAGCTCGTGCCGCCGGGGGCCATCGCCTTCAGGGTGCGCAGCAGCACCGAGGTCTTCCAGTCGCCCTCGCCGCCGAAGCCGTACCCGTCGGCCATCAGCCGCTGTACGGCCAGGCCGGGGAGCTGGCGCAGGCCGCCGAGGTCCTCGAAGTTCGTGGTGAACGCCCTGAACCCGCCCGCCTCGAGGAAATGCCTGAGCCCGAGCTCGATCCGGGCGGCGTAGCGCAGCGACTCGTGCCGTTCGCCCAGCAGTTCGGGCGTCACGCTGTACAGGTCGGCGTACTCCTTGACCAGCGCGTTCACGTCCGCGTCCGAGGCGGCGTCGACCGCCTTCACCAGGTCGTTGACGCCGTAGGTGTTGACGGACACGCCGAACCTGAGCTGCGCCTCGACCTTGTCGCCCTCGGTGACGGCCACGTCGCGCATGTTGTCGCCGAAGCGGGCGAGCTTGAGCGTGCGCAGTTCGGCCAGGCCCGTCGCCGCCCTCGCCCATGCCTGGATGCGGTCGGCGGTGTGGGGGTCGCTGACGTGCCCGGCGACGGTCTTGCGCGCCACGCCGAGGCGCGTCTGGATGTAGCCGAACTCGCGATCGCCGTGCGCGGCCTGGTTGAGGTTCATGAAGTCCATGTCGATGGAGTTCCACGGCAGCTCGACGTTGGCCTGCGTGTGCAGGTGCAGCAGCGGTTTGCGCAACGCGTCGAGCCCGGCGATCCACATCTTGGCCGGGGAGAAGGTGTGCATCCAGGCGATGACGCCGGAGCAGGAGTCGTCGGCGTTGGCCTCCAGCATCACCCGCCTGATCTCCGCGGCGCCGGTGAGCACGGGCTTCCATTCGACCGGAACGGGGAGGGCGGCGGCGATCCGCCGGGACTGCTCGGCGACCTGGGCGAGCGTGTCGTCGCCGTAGAGCCCCTGGCTGCCGGTCAGAAACCAGATGGTCAACGTGGGCTCCTCTGTCCGTAGACGTTCTGGTAGCGGTCGTACAAACGGTCGATGTCGGCCGTCGGGATGGGCAGCGGCCGGCCGAGCTGTCGGGAGATGTGCACGGTGCGGGCCACGTCCTCGCACATCACGGCCGCCTTCACCGCGGCCCTGGGGTCCTTGCCGATGGTGAAGACCCCGTGGTTGCGCATCAGCACGGCAGGCGAACGGTGCCCCTTCAGCGTCTCCACGATCCCCTGTCCGATGGAGTCGTCGCCGATCAGCGCGAACGGCCCGACCGGGATCTCACCGCCGAACTCGTCGGCCATCGCGGTCAGCACGCACGGGATCGCCTCGTTTCGCGCGGCCCAGGCGGAGGCGTAGGTCGAGTGGGTGTGCACCACCCCACCCACCTCCGGCAGGTTGCGGTAGACGTAGGCGTGGGCCGCGGTGTCGCTGGAGGGCGCGTGGTCGCCCTCGACGAGGTTGCCGTCCAGGTCGCACACCACCATGTGCTCCGGTGTCAGCTCCTCGTAGGCGAGCCCGGACGGCTTGATGACGAACAGGTCCGTGCCGGGGATCCGGCCGGAGACGTTGCCCGCCGTCCAGGCGACGAGGTTGTTGCGCACCAGCTCCGCGTGGAGGTCGCAGACGATCTTCCTCATCCGCCTGCCTCGTTCCTGATCGCGCGCAGGGTGTGCAGCATCTGTCCGTCTCCGAAGGTCTCGTGCAGGGTGCGGTACTGGGTGTAGAGCCGGTCGTAGGCGTCGGCCCTGGCCTGGTCGGGCTGGTAGGCGGCCGCGGTGCGCTGGCCCATGGCGGCGGCGGCCCGCTGGATGTCGGGGTAGGCGCCGGCGGCGACGGCCGCGTGGATCGCCGCGCCGAGCGCGGGCCCCTGGTCGGAGCCGATCACCGACAGCGGGCAGCGCAGGACGTCGGCGTAGACCTGCATGAGGAAGCGGTTCTTGAGCAGCCCGCCCGCGACGATGAACTCCTCGACGGGGACGCCGGACTTCTCGAACGTCTCCACGATCATCCGGGCGCCGAACGCGGTGGCCTCGATGAGGGCGCGGTAGACGTCCTCGGGCCTGGTGGCCAGGGTCTGGCCGACGATGACGCCGGACAGGTCGTGGTCGACCAGCACCGAGCGGTTGCCGCCGAACCAGTCGAGGGCGACCAGGCCGTGCTGTCCCACCGCCTGCCGTTCGGCCAGCGCGGTCAGCCGTTCATGCGAGTGTCCGGCGGTGAAGGTGTCGGCGAACCAGGCGAAGATGTCGCCGACGGCCGACTGGCCTGCCTCGTAGCCCCACAGGCCCGGCACGATCCCGTCGCGCACCACGCCGCACATGCCAGGGACCTCGGCGAGCTGGTCGGAGGGCATCACGTGGCAGGTGGAGGTGCCCATGATGGCCACCATCTGTCCCGGCCGTACGGCGTCGGCCGCGGCGGCGGTGACGTGGGCGTCGACATTGCCGACGCAGATCGCGATGCCTTCGGGCAGCGTGGTCCACTCGGCGGCCCGCGCGGTCAGCCGGCCGGCGAGCCCACCGAGGGGCGCCAGCTCCACCGATGAGGGGGCGGCGGTCAGTTTGGCGACGAAGCCGGAGAAAGCAGGGTTGAGGGCCGCGAGGAAGTCAGCAGACGGATAAGAGCCGTCCTGAAATATCCCTTTATAACCGGCGGTGCAGACGTTGCGGGACTCCACGCCCGTCAGCTGCCAGACGATCCAGTCGGCCGCCTCGATCCACCGCTCCGCCCGGGCGTAGACGCCGGGATCCTCCTCCAGGACCTGCAGCCCCTTGGCGAACTCCCACTCCGAGGAGATCTTCCCGCCGTACCTGGGCAGCCAGGCTTCCCCGCGGGCCGCGGCCAGGGCGTTGATCCGGTCGGCGTGCGGCTGGGCCGCGTGGTGCTTCCACAGCTTGGGCCACGCGTGCGGCATCGACGGGGTCTCGAAGCAGAGCGGCGTGCCGTCGGCGGTGGTGGGCAGCACGGTGCAGGCGGTGAAGTCGGTCCCGAGGCCGATCACCTGCTCGAGCGAGATCCCGGCGGCGGCGATCGCGGCCGGTACGGCCAGGCGCAGCACGTCGATCCAGTCCTGCGGCGACTGCAGGGCCCAGTCGGGGCCGAGCCGCACGTCCGTGCCGGGCAGCACGGTCTCGATGACGCCGTGCGCGTATGCGTGGACCGCGCTGCCCAGTTCGGCGCCGTCCCGCACCCGGGCCACGACCGCGCGGCCGGACAGCGTGCCGAAGTCGACGCCGACCACACAGCTGTTAGCGTTCACATTCAACTCCACGATGGTTTGCTTGACAGGGGGTGTGGCGGCGCTAGAGGACGGGAGCCGTGCTCGACCTGACGACGAAGCTGGGCCGCACGACGAGCCGTTCGTAGGTGCCGGGCCCCGACGCGTCGATCTGCCGCAGCAGCACCTCGATGCTGTGCCTGCCGACGGCGTCGAAATCCTGCCTGACGGTGGTGAGCGGCGGGGAGAAGAACTCCGACTCGGGGATGTCGTCGAAGCCCACGATGCTGATCTGCTCGGGCACCTTCAGCCCCTCCTCGGTGAAGGCGCGCAGCGCGCCGAGCGCCATCTGGTCGTTGGCCGCGAAGACCGCCGTGACCCCCTCGATCGCGGCCAGCCGCTTGCCCGCGGCGTAACCGGAGCGCGGGCTCCAGTCGCCGGGCTGCGGCGCTGGTACCGGACGGCCCGCCTCTTCCAGGACGCCGCGCCAGCCTTCGAGTCTGCCCTCGGCCTCCAGCCAGTCGGAGGGGCCGCTGATGTGCCACACCGTCTCGTGGCCCAGCTCCAGCAGATGCCGCGTCGCGAGCCTGGCGCCCTCGATCTGGTCGATGCACACCACGGACACCTCGGCCCTGTGGGTGCCCTCGACGGCCACCGCGGGCAGACCGGGGGGCAGCTTCTCCAGCGCGCGGGCGGCAGAGCGCTGCGGCGCCACCACCACGACCCCGTCGACCCCCTGCTCGGCCAGATAGTCGATGGCCTCGCGGACGCTGGAGGCGTCGATCGACTTCAGGCTCACGATGCTGAGAGATTTACGGAGACGAGCACTAAGGCTCGGTTTTGATCTCTCAATGGCTCTGTTGGGGTTGGCTGTGGTGGCCAAGTGTCTGGGTGGCACCCGACGCGGACCTGTCTTCGCGGGTGTTGCGGCATTGCGGTTCGGGATAGGCCGAGGGACGCGCCTCTCCCTGGTATGACTGGTCAAGCCGACGCGGCGGAGGTATCCGTCCATGCTCACACGCCCAGGATTTGCTCTGGTATCAAACCGTGTCAGCTTTCGGCCCGGGCGTCGGCTGTGCGACATGGGGCCACGAGCATCCACGTGTCGTTCACATGTTCTATCCGGAAGGGTCAAGCGCTGGTAGCCTTACGGTTACTCACTGTGAAAGCCTGGTGTGGGCGGGGGTGCAGGGCGTGCCGGTTGGTCGGCGGTCAGGATGTGCCGGTCGTGTGGTGCGCCTGCCGGTACGAGCGCCGCTCGCAGGCATGCCATCGTGCCGCTCGCTGGTGGAGGCGGTCGAGCATGGCCACGGTTGTTGTGGCGCGCTCGATCGGCCCGGTCGTTTGTCGCCTTCGCCCGTCCCGGAACTGAGGGCGGTCGTTGAGTAAGCTCACCGCGACCGCGACCTGTACCGCTCATGGAGCGGTGGTGGAGCAGACCGGTCAGGTCGTCCCTCAGCCGCTGCTAGTGCAGCGGGTCGCCTGGCTGGCCGGCCTGGCGCAAGATCTGAGCGCCCATCTGGTCGCCTCCCGGTGGAATGCGGCGGATCTGGACGCGCTGGCCCGGGGCGTGGGGCTGGACGGGCGGGCGTTGCCGGCGAAGGGCTGGATGGCTGTCCGTCGGCTGGGCTGGGGCACGATTCCCGTCTCGGGCGTGCATCTCTGTGATCGGGTGGTGCGGTGCGCGCAGGAGCAGGCCGCCCGCACCCTACGGCTGGCGCTGTACCGCCGCCGCCTGGCGGCGGCGATCCTGGCGAGTTGGCCGGATAACCCGCGAGCGCGGACCGATACCGAATGGCAACTGCTGCGCGCGCTGCTGCCGGACGGGGTAACCGCGGCGGAGATCCGCAACCGGACCCGGCAGATCCGCGCTTACCGGGATGAGCATGGCGCGTTGCCGGCCGATCTGACCGACTTGGAGCAGCCTCCGAACGTCGCGGCGCAGATCGTGCTGGCCGCCGCCGACCGGCAACTGGTCACCTTGGAGCGCACCGGCGACCACAGCGCCCTGTTGCGAGTGCGGCTGCCGCTGGTGGAGACTCCCGCCTCCGGCCGGGAATGGGCCTGGCACGTGCTGCATGTGGCTTTGCCGCCGACCGTGCCCGCGCAGGCGGCGCTGTGCACCCCCACCCTGCGAGTACGAAACGGCCGGGTGCGCGTCGACCTGCCGTTCCAGACCCCGATCAGCTTCGCGCCCGCCACCGGACATGCGACCGCGGTGGGGTTCGACTGGGGCCTCAACACGCTACTCACCGGCGTGACCGGGCACCTGACCAACGGCGGCCGGGTGATCTGCGATGGGCGGCCACTCACCTACGACGCCACCGCAATCTCCGCAAAACTGCACCGGCTGCGGGCCGAGCGTGAGCACCTGGCCGCCAAGCACCAGCACCAGGAAACCCTCCTGTCTGGCATGACCATCGCCGATCCCCCACCGACCTGCACCCCCGACCGGAGGCGCGGGACAGATCCAAGAACCGCCCCACCCCGAAACATCCCGCCCCTTGCGCCCGGGCACGTCCACAGGCTCATGGGTGCATGTGGCCGGTGAAGAGTTCCTCTCCCACATCACGACGTACGCCGGGGCGGACGCGTCAGCAGCGGAGGACACCGTGTGGATCGACATCCCCGCTGGAGGTGTCGACGCGGGCGCTGTAGGTGAGGCGTTGACCGAGGCCGGCGAGGTGCTCAGAGTGCGCTTCGCCTCGTCAGGTTCGCCCCTGACCTTCTACGCCTGGCACGACGAGCAGGCTGGGCAGCTTCGCCTCTCGATGAGCCGGGCCTGCCCTGACGCGTTGCCCTTCGGCGGCTCCTATCGGCCTGACACCGAGCCGACCGCGGTGGCCGAGTCGATATCCGCAGACGTACTGCCCGGAGTGGTGCTCTGGGAGGACCTCCGGTCTGACAGCACCGAGGACGAGGTCGACATGGTGCCGTTCCCGGTCTACGTGGTACCGCTCGGAGCAGCGGGGTGATCGGCGCCATGCTGATCCGTTCAGTGCGAGCGCCGCATCACGACAGTGCGCGCGCGGCCGACCGCAGTTGCTTCTGCGCGTCCAGCTTGTTGTCGACGCTCTGCCACCATGGGTGGTCGATCAGACCGGTCAGGCGCATCAGCCGCTCGGCTCGCGCCTCCGCGAGCGCCGCTCGCTGCTCGTCGGTGAACTCCGCCTCCCCCGCCAGGACGGCGACCGATGACGGCAGGGTGGCCGTCACCTCCTCGACTCGGGCGTCGGCCTCGTCGTAGGCGCGCTGAGCCGCGATCAAATCGTCAGGCAGGTCGAAGTCAGCCATGATTCCCCCCGGTCACAGCGCAGTTTGTGAGCCGATACTACGACTGGTGGGAATGGTCGGAGAGACCGCCCCGCCGTCCGGACATCGCCCACTTGAGGTGCGTTCGACGAACGCGTCAGCAGGGTGACGGCACAGCCGCTGAAGGTGTGCCGCGGCAGGGGTCGCGCCGCCGAAGGAACTCCCCGTTGGCCTCAGGCATCACGTCAGCAGATCTCGATCACGAGGCTGATTCCGCCATCGTCCCGCCCCACTCCGCGGGGACATTCTCTGTCAGTCCTCGTCGGTGGCGGCGAGCACGGAGACCATGAGACGAGCGGGGTCGAGCGCCGCGACGCCCACGTCCCAGGCCACCTGGTGGAACCATTCGGTCGAGGCGTCGAACAACGCCCAGGTCCGGTCGGCGACCTCTTCGATGTCGGTGGCGCCCGCGAGGGCGATCATGGATCGCCAGGCCAGCAACCGGCCGTAGGCGCCGCCACGACCGCTGCCGTATGCCGAGCCGGTGGAGGCCGCGGCGAACAAGACCCGCATCACCTGCGACGGCGTGGCAGCGTGCACGTGAATCTCCCCCTTGCCCGTCAAGCAGGCCAGGCCCAGGCCGTCCAGAAGTCTCGCGTCCAGGCCGATGGGCGCGCGGAGCCGGAACACACGAGCCTCGAGGCGGCCGTTGGAGTCGCTCACCCAGTTGTCCACCGCCGCCGTCAGCTGTTCGGGGACGGGCAGTTCGTCGACGGGCAGTCGACCTGATGGGCGGCGTCGCGTGCCGCGCTGACCGCTGGGCCCGAACGGTAGCTCAACAGCCGCGCCGCGCAAGCCGTACGACGGCAGATCCAGCTCTTCCTCGACGCCAAGCAGGCCCAGTGGGAGCGCGGCCAGGGGATGGCCGACGAGCGCGAGATGGTCGGCCGCCTGACGGACCTGATCGGCCTGGCCGATGTCCGGGTGTCGCAACACCAGTTCCTGAGTCAGGCAGGCGAAGAACTCCAGCGCCTGCTTGTGCCTGCCGTACAGCGGGAGCAGGTGGTCCACCGGCTGGGCCGCCGCGAGTTGGCCTGCCGCCGATCGCAGCCTCGCCCTGCTCCGTTCCGCGGCGGCCAACCTGACGGCGTGTGCGGCGTTGGCCTCGCCGGGGGTGAGCAGCAGGGCTCGCTGTGCCTGATCGAGTACGGCGTCGCGCTGCCATCCCGGACCGGCGGATCGCAGGGCCACGACAAGGTCGTACAGCTCCCCCGCCCGTCCCTCAGCCGCCGCTTGCTCGATCAGGTCGTAGTGATCGGTGACGTCGTCGACTGTGTGCAACTGGGAGAGCAGGTCGGTCAACGGCATGCTCGCTCCCACCTCCAGAGCGCAGGTCACGACAGGGCGCGGGCCAGCCGCTGCAACCAGGTCGCCGCGCGCCCCTTCACCTGCGGATATTCTGCACGGAACTCGGCCCAGTCGGGCATCTCCAGCGACCGGACCGCTTCGGCGTCGAAGACCGTCGCCTCTCGCTCGCCCAGCGCGTCGACAAGCACCTGCCTGAGCAGGCCCGGCGGGAGCGAGACCCGCTCGGCCAACAGGACGGCGTCGTAGAGGTCCTTGCCCTGCGGGTACATGTCCGAGGCCAGCCAGAGGATCTTCCACGCCAGCGACAGCTCGGGAGTGACCGCCTGGACCAGGGTCGACGAGGCCCCACCCGCCCGAGGGATCAGCGTCACCGTCGGCGGGACCGGCAGCTTCTCGTTGAAGACGAAGTCGAGCTGGACCGTCCCCGACGGCAGCCCGTCAGCGTGCCAGGTGAACACCAGCCGCCGTCCGGGAGCACGTTCGTAGGTCCAGATGTCGTCCACCGCGATGTCGTCGGCGTCGACGCGCACCCCGTCCAAGGCGATGGGGTGCGCGGTGGCAGCGGCGACGACGTCCTTGAACATCGCCGCGGTGAGCGGGCTTTCCAGGTTGACCGTGTACGGCACCACCCAGTCCAGGTCCCCCGGCTCACGCGCGCGTTCTCCGACCCATGCCTCCAGCAGCAGGCTCCCCCGCAGGACCAGGTGCTCGCTCCACGGCGAGTCGGCGACGATCTGGACCAGGTGGTCAATCGCGATCCGTCTGGCCTGCCGCCAGCGCCGTCCCGTCCGCTCGTCCTCGAAGACCGGCTCACCGGCGCGGAACGCCCGGGCGAACTGCTTCAGTGCGGGATCGAAGATCGGCGGCTGCCGTACTCCTTCGCCGTGCGTGACCGGCAGGTAGGTCGCCGGGAAGTCCGGCAGCCCTCGCCCGGCCACCCACTGCTGATCCGGCACGCTCATGCCCTTGTACCGCTCCCAGGACGATGTCATCGCTCCTCGATCCAGCCGTGGTCGATCTCGGGGTTGTCGTCGCACACCACGAACTCCTGCTCGGCCTCCAGTACGGCGAAGCCGCCCGCGTCCAACGCCTCCAGCAGCGCCTCGAAGCGCCTGCGGGCCGTAGGCAGCCCGACACCGCGGCACCGTTGGGTGACGAACCGTTCATGGGAGCCGTCTTCACGTGTTCGCCGGGCATTACGTGACACGTGCGCCGAATGCGCCTGTGCCAGCTCTTCCAGGAGGATCACATCGTCGCGCGCCAGAATCTTGATGTGGTGCTCGAAGTAGCGGCCCGACATCACCACGTCGTCCTGTGGCACGTCGTCGTTCCACGGGGCGGCCTCGATCTTCACACGGACCACGGTGAACCCCTCCGCGGCCAGCTTCGCCGCGCACTCAGCCGCCGCGACCCGCTGCTCGCCCAGCGTGCCGCGACCGGCGAGGGTGATCATGGGCTGGGAGGCGATCCGACCCCGTGCGAGCACGATGTGAGTGAACATCATCCCGTTCGCCCGCGCCCAGCGGCCCAGCCGGTCGGAGTCGTCGCTCGCGGCCACGGTCAGGTGGATGTCGAAGACCCCGCGAAGCTGGTCATGCGCTCGCCCCGAGCACCACGCGCAGCCTGCGGGCCGCCCACTCGCGCAGTTCGCCACGCAGCTCATCGGGACAGCCCTGATTGGTAGTGGCCGAGTCCCGCGCGCACCGCTCTTTGAGCCCCATCACCCGCCTATCGTTCCACGCGGCGAACGGCGCGCTTTCAGCCGACCGGGGCTGTCGCCGCGCCGGTCAGCCGGGGGTCGTGGCGGCAGGGACCGCGCCGAGGCCGATGTACTGACAAGCGAGCGCTATCAGTACATCGGCCCCGTTGGTGTGGCGACCGGCGGCTCACGCACGTGATCCGATATCTCGGTGGTTTTCGAGTGAATGTGGAGCCGGACGCCCACTGTCTGGCGCCGGCGCGGCCGGGCAGGTTACCGCCCACCCCACTTCGCCCGCCGAGGTGCGAATCTCGACAGTTCCCGACGATTGACCACGGAATTGTTGTGGCGCTCTACGGAATCGTGGTTACGCGCTACGGGATTTTGGTGGCGCGCTGCGGACGCGCGCACGCCGAGCAGGTCGGCCAGGTCAGCGGCATTGACCGTGCCGTCTTGGTTGCTCAGCTCATTGTCTCCGATGATGATGAGCGACCTGTTCGGGCAGAAGCCGCAGATGTCCTTTCGGTACCATTTCCCGAGCCGTGCGAGCCTGACATCGTCGTCGTCGTCGTCATCGGCGACGGCGCGGGTGACCATCTCGGCTGGGTTCCCCCCGTTCACACCGGCCCACACCGCAGGCGAGGCCTGCGCCACGGCAGCGGTCGGGACAAGGAAAGCCGAGGCCAGCGCCCCGACGACAAGCAGCTTCAGCCGCGATCGCATCTCTGAATTTCCTCTCGGTATTTCGCCGAATGCCATGCCGGAAAGGAGGACCGGCATCGAAGAGTCTCGTGGTAGCTCGCCCCACCGGGACCCCAAAAGACCCAATGCGTTCGTATCCAGAACCGATAAAAGCGCACGGCAAACTATATACATGAGTTGATAATTCTCTTCGCTCTTAATGTTTGATTTAACGCGATCAACCGAGACAAGCCGTGATTATGGCCATTTGTCGGACCCGCGGTCGGCCGCGCGCACCGGGGTGTGGGGCGCCCCCGCCCATCCACCCAAGGCGTTGATCACCTAGCCTGCGTCTATGCTCAGCAACCTCTCGATCCGCCGATACCACCCGAGAGACGAGGGCGCGGTGGTCGACGTGTGGTCACGTGCCGCGCGCCTGGCTCACCCGTTCATCCTCGGGCGAGGGCCAAGGCGAACGCGCTCGCAGAATACGTGAGGTCTACCTCGTCCAGGCCGGCAACTGGGTTGCCGAGCAGGGGAACGTCATCGCCATGCGCCGGGCCGCCGGCCACGGCTGATTCCGATGAAGCCGCGCAGGGGATCTCAGGTCGGCCACGCCGTACGCGGCGACCGCCCGACCCAGGGCCTCCGCGTCGAGGATCGCGGGAAGGGAACCAACATGATCGACGACCGGACAGAGGACGTGCGGGTGGCCGTCTACCGGGGCTTCGCGCGAACCGGGCGACCACCCGGCACGAGCGAGCTGGCCTCCGCCACCGGACTGCCCCCCGAGCAGGTACGGCAGGCCCTTCGGCGGCTGCACGCGAGCCGGGACCTGGTCCTGGGCGGCGACGCGACCGCCGAGGTCGACGGCGAGCGCATCGTCATGGCCCACCCGTTCGCCTCCGTCCCGCTCGGCTTCTCGGTCATGGGCGAGCGCACCCTGTGGTGGGGCGGCTGCGCGTGGGACTCCTTCGCCATTCCCCACCTGCTGCCCGAGGTCCCCGACGTGCTGGTCGCCACGCGCTGTCCCGGCTGCGACAGCGCGCACGCCTGGGTGGTCGGCCGCGACGCCCCGCCGCCCGGCGGGCAGGTGGCGCACTTCCTCGTCCCCGTCCAGCGGGTCTGGGACGACGTCGTGCACTCCTGCGCCAACCAGCGGCTGTTCTGCTCCGTCAGGTGCGTGGACCGGTGGCTGGAGCACGCCGGGGAGCGGCGCGGCTACGTCATGGACCTCGCGACCCTGTGGCGGCTGGCCCGCGGCTGGTACGCCGGGCGGCTGGAGTTCGGCTACACCCGCCGCGACCCGTCCTCGGCCGCCGCCTACTTCGCCGAGGTGGGCCTGCGCGGCCCGTTCTGGGGGCTGCCGGACTCCTGAGAAACCCGCTCAGCCCTTGACCGCGCCTGACGTGAGGCCCTCCACGATGTAGCGGCGGGCGAATGAGAACAGCACCAGCGTGGGCACGATCGAGACCACCGTGGCGGCCGCCATCGGCCCCCAGTCGATGTCGTACTGCGTGATGAACGAGTTCATCGCCACCGGGATGGTCTTGGTCTCCTCACTGTCGATGAAGGCGATGGCGAGGAAGAGCTCGTTCCAGCACTGCACGAAACCGAAGATGAACGTGGCCGCGATGCCGGGCAGCATGACCGGGACGACCACGCGCAGCATCGCCGTCAGCCGCGAGCAGCCGTCCACCATGGCCGCCTCCTCGAGCGCGGCGGGGACGCGCTCGTAGAAGCCGCGCATGATGATCGTCGAGAACGGCACGAGCATGGCGACGTAGACCAGCATCAGCCCGCTCATCTGGTTGAGCAGGCCGAGGTCGGACATCATCAGGTACAGCGGGCCGAGCGCGATGAACAGCGGGATCATCTGGGTGACCAGGTAGGCGAGCATGAGCGCGCCACGTCCAGGAAAGTGGAAGCGGGCCAATACGTAGCCGCCCAGCACGCCGATCGCGGTGACCACGGCTCCCGACACCAGCGAGACGATCAGGCTGTTGCGCAGGTAGCCGCCGAAGGAGGAGAAGGAGAACAGCTCGCGGTAGTGCTCCAGCGTGGCGCTGCCCGGCAGGTAGCGCAGCGGCACCGCGAAGATCTCCGCGGTGGGTTTCAGCGAGGTGACCAGGATCCAGTAGAGCGGGAAGACGGTGATCAGCAGCCACAGGCCGAGCACGACGGCCTTCGCGACGCGGGCGATCAGCGGGGTCGGGTGGTGCACGGTCAGTCCCTCGCCTTCTCGAACCGCGTGGCGTTGAGGTAGAAGATGCTGAACGACAGCAGCAGGCCCAGCACGACGATGCCGACCGCGCCCGCCTTCCCGTAGTCGCCGTTCTGCACCTGCTCGATGAGGTAGGTCGTGGCGATGTGGGTGCTGCCCGCAGGGCCGCCGCCGGTCATCGAGTAGATGAGGTCGGGGAAGTTGAGGATCCAGATGACCCGCAGCAGCACGATGAGCACCAGGGTGGTCCGGATCGCCGGCAGCGTCACGTGGACGAACTGCCTGATGCGGGAGGCGCCGTCGACGTCCGCCGCCTCGTACAGCTCCCTGGGCACCGACTGGAGCGCCGCCATGATCATGATGGCGAAGAACGTCACGCCGTACCAGATGTTGGCGACGATGAGCGAGGTCATCGCCCACCCGGGCGTGGCGAGGAAACCGATCGGCTCCTCGACCAGCCCGATCTTGATCAGGAGGTCGTTGACGACGCCGAACTCGCCGTTGAACATCCATCGCCACAGCAGGCCGATGAGGAAGCCGGACATCGCCCAGGGGAAGAACACCCATGCCTGGTAGAGGCCGCGACCGCGGAAGTGCCGCCGCAGCAGCAGCGCCAGGCCGAAGCCGAGCACGAGCTGGCCGGTCAGCGACGCGACCACCCAGATCCCCGTGTTGCCGAGCGCGGTCCAGAACTGCTCGTCGGCCAGGACCGCGCGGAAGTTCTCGAATCCGACGAACGGCGTGGCGGTCAGGTCGAACAGGTTGTAGCGCTGGAAGGCGATCACGCCGCCCCTGATCATGGGGTAGTACGTGAACGCCATGACGAACACCACGCCGGGCAGCAGGCAGAGCGCGATGAAGCGGGCCCGCCGCCCGTCGAAGGCCGGCCGGGCCGCGCGGGCGACGCTCCGCCCGCGCGCGCCGATGTCCTTGACCGCTGTCACGACGTCTTCTTCTTCGCCTGATCGGTCCAGAAGGCGTCCCATGCGCTCAGCACACCCGCGACCGTCTTGTCACCGGTCAGCAGCGACTGGATGTCCTTGTCCGCCGCCTGCTGCCACTCGCTCCAGCCGGGGTAGTCGACCGGCCTGATGGTGATCACCTGCTTGTCGTCCTGCTGGGCGTCCAGGTACGCCTTCCAGGCTCCCTGCGCGAACTCGGGGTCCTGCTGGGCGGCCGTGCTGATCGGGATGAGCGAGTTGCCCTTGGCGAACGCCGTGCTCTGGGTGCTCTCACTGAGGAACTGGACGAGCTTGACCGCCTCGGCCCGGTGCGTGCTGAAGGACGTCACGCCCCAGCCCGCGTACCCGACGGGCTGCAGCGCGTACCCGCTCGGGCCCTTGGGGATCGGGGCGGTGCTCCACCCGTCCTTCGCGATGCCGCTCTCCATGACCGTCTTGATCACTTCGGGGTCCTGGATGAGCATGCCGGTGACGTTGGAGGTGAAGCCCTGCACCATCTCGGGGAAGCTCCACGAGACCGAGTCGGCCGGTGCGGCCTCCTTGAACAGGCGCAGGAACAGGTCCATGGCCTGCGCGGCCTCGGGCGTGGACCAGATCGTCCTGCCGTCCTTCAGGAAGAACGACTTGGCCGGGTCGACCTTGTCGCCGTTGAAGGCGCTGACGATCAGGACGGCGTAGTCGAAACCGCCCTTGCCGCCGCGGAAGGAGTAGCCGTAGCGCCGCTTGCCCTTGTCGGTCAGTTTCCTGGCGGTTTCGTAGACCTCCTGCCACGTGGCCGGCGGCTGCGCGACGCCGGCGTCGCGCAGCCAGTCCGACCGGTAGAAGAGCACCTTCTCGTAGAAGCCATAGGGGATGAGGTACGGCTTGCCGCCCACCTCGACGGCCTTCTTCCTGGCGAGGTCGGTCAGCCCGGTCCAGCCGGACCAGCTCTGCACGGGAAGCTCGGCCAGCCAGCCGTTGTTGGAGAACGACTTGGCGGTGTGGTCGCGGACCTCGAGGACGTCGATGCCCTTCTTGGTCTGCAGCACCTGGGTGATCTTCTGGTCGGCGTTCTCCAGGGGTGGCGAGATCAGCTCGACCTTGATCCCGGGGTTCTGCCGCTCGAAGTCGGAAAGCAGCTTCTTGATCAGCTTGGTGCGGTCCGGGCTGGTGAGGCTCTCGATCATGCGCAGCCTGACCGTGCCCTCGGCGTCGTCGGAACCGCAGCCGGCCACGGTCATGGTCAGCACGCCGGCCAGCAGGAGGGCGAGCCTGCGGGGTCTAGTCATGGTCTCCCCAGGGGTGTCCGATTGACAGCGCTGTCACAACGTTGAATGACGGGGATGCTACACGGAGCCATCCGTGAGCCGTCAAGATGTCGCCAGCGCATCGGCGAGATCGGCGATGAGGGTGTCGGCGTCCTCCAGCCCCACCGAGAGGCGGACCAGGCCCACCGGGATCCCCATGGTGGCCCGTACCGACTCCTGCGTGGTGAGCGCGGGCGCGCTGACCAGGCTCTCGAATCCACCCCACGAGACGCCGATGCGGAAGTGGCGCAGCGCGTCGACGAAGGCGGCCACCCGCGCGAGGTCGTCGGTGTCCAGCTCGACGCTGAAGACGCTGGAGAAGCCGCTCATCTGCGCGCGGGCGAGCTCGTGGCCCGGATGGCCGGGCAGGCCCGGATGGTTGACCGCGCGGATCGCGGGGTGCTTGGCCAGGAACTCCGCCACTTTCAGGCCGCGTTCCTGGTGCGCCGGCATGCGGACGGGCAGGGTGCGCAGCCCCTTGATCGCCTTGGCCGCCTCGTGGGCCGACAGCGCGGCGCCGTACAGCTGGTATTCGGTCAGCGCCAGCGGCCTGATCAGTGCCGCCGGGCCGGCCACGACGCCGCCGACGAGGTCGCTGTGGCCGCCGATGTACTTCGACAGCGAGTGGACGACCAGGTCGACGCCCATGGTGAGCGGTTTCTGGAACAGCGGCGTCGCCCAGGTGTTGTCCATCACCGTGGTCAGCTCCCGCTCGCGCGCCCATCCGGTGAAGGCGCGCAGGTCGATGATCCCGTAGCGCATGTACGACGGCGACTCCAGATACAGCACGCGGGACCCGGTTCTGACAACGCTGTCAAGTGCGGCAGGATTATCGGTGTGCACCGTCGAATGCGAGACTCCGAACTTTTCCAGATAACGGAGGAACTGGGTGGTCGGGCCGTAGACCGCGCCCACCACGATCACATGGTCTCCCGCCGAGACCAGCGAGGAGATCGTCGCCGCGATGGCGCCCATCCCGGACGCGAAACACTTGGCGCGCTCCGCCCGTTCGAGCGCGGCGATCTTACGCTGGAGCACGTCCACGGTGGGGTTGGTGCCGCGCGAGTAGACGTAGTTCTCGTCCTCGGCCGCCAGGCCCTCCGCCAGCGCGTGCGCCGTGGGGAAGGTGAACAGGGAGTTCTCGAAGACCGGCGGGTTCACCGCGCCCGACATCCAGGGCTCGTCCTCGCCGTACCGGCCGCAGATCCAGCTGTCGTCGATGTGTTCGTACATGACTGCGCAAGGTACAACATGTTCCGGGACGTGCACTCGGGCACCCCAGAGAAGGGATGGGGATGAACCGCCGACGAACCACGATGGCCGACGTCGCCCGGCACGCCGGGGTCAGCCTCAAGACGGTCTCCCGCGTGGTGAACCAGGAGCCCCACGTACGCCAGGACCTGGTCCAGCGCGTCCAGGACGCGATCACCACGCTGGGGTTCCGGCGCAACGAGGCCGCCAGCCGGCTGGCGCGCGGCGGCTCGGTCCTCACCCTCGGCCTGGTTATCGAGAACATCTCCAACGAGTTCTACTCCAGCCTGGCCAAAGCCGTCGAACGGGCGGCCTCGGCGCACGAGGCGCTGGTGGTGTTCGGCAGCTACGAGGAGCGGGCCGACCGCGAGGTCATGCTCATCGACACGATGTACGGCAGAGGCGTCGACGCCATGGTCATCGTCCCCACCGCGGGGGACCACACCTGGCTGGCCGACTACCTCGCGAGCGGGCTCACCGCAGTGTTCGTCGACCGGGTGCCCGAAGGGCTGCCCAACACCGACGCCGTCCTGCTCGACGCCGAGGCCGGCGGCCGGCTCGCCACCCGGCACCTGCTCGCCTACGGTCATCGGCGGATCGCCCTGATCTCGGACAACGACCCGCTGAGCTCGGTGCACGCCCGAGCGGAGGGATACCGTACGGCCCTGCGCGCGGCCGGGGTCGCCGTCGATCCCGCGTTGTGCGTGACCGGCCTGTTCGACCCCTGGCAGGTGGAGCAGGAGGTGCTGCGGCTGCTCGCGCTGCCCGACCCGCCGACGGCGTTCTTCGTGACCAACAACAGGGCCGCGATCGGCCTCATGCAAGCCCTGCGCGACCGTCCGGGGCCACGCCCCGCGTTCGTCGGGTTCGACGACTTCGAGATGGCGGGGGTGTTCACGCCCGGGGTCACCGTGGTGCGCTACGACATCAGCCGCCTCGGCAGCGCGGCGGTGGAACTGCTGCTCGCCCGGGTGCGGGACCCCGCGCGGCCCAGCCAGCGGGTGACCGTACCGGTGGAGCTGGTCGTCAGGGGCTCGGGAGAGCTCCCCCCGAGCTGACCGCCCGGTCCTGGATGCTCTGCTTGGAGCCTTGTTCGTTCGGTACTGACGCCCGGTGTGGCCGACAGGCGACACGCCGATCCCGACGCTTAACCTGCGGAAAGAAGGTGACTGAAGACGACTCATGTGGCACGTCGGTGGACGTGTCCACGTTCTCTGGAGGCCAAGGATGGCAACGCCCGCACCGAGTATCGCCGCCGTTTCACGCAGGCCCGACCACATGGAGGTCTTCTGGGTCGACCCCGCGGACAGATCCATCCGGCACGCGTACTGGTACGACCAAGGCGACAGACGCTGGAAGCTGGAGCCGCAGTCCAAGATCACAGGACCCCAGGTCGCCGCACCACAGACGAGCATCGCCGCACTCGCCCGCAAACCCGGCACCATGGAGGTCTTCTGGATCGGACAGGACGGATCGGTCCAGCACGCGTTCTGGTACGAAGGAGCGGGGCCCTGGCAGCAGGGCGACCAGGCGAGGATCGCCCCCGCTGGAGTCGCGGCACCCCAGGCGGGCATCGCCGCCGTTTCACGCAGGCCCGACCACATGGAAGTCTTCTGGGTCGACCCCGCAGACAGATCCATCCGACACGCCTACTGG